>JBHJNR010000036.1:0-12901 GCA_050330615.1 Cyanophyceae cyanobacterium | reverse complement strand
GCCCTATCGGCTCGGCCCCGATGCTGCCACCATTTGGGAACCCAGTGGCAAGCCGGTTGAGAATGAGTATTGCACGCAGGGCTTTACCTACACCTTTGTGATGGAGCGAACCGCCACCCCGGCTCTGCCCCGGCGACCTGACTTTTATGACGATCAGGTGCATGGGCAGTATTACAGCTATGAGCAGGCCCGGTTCAATTTCCCGATGATCTTTACCTATCGCCGCATCCAGGGGAGGATCCCTGGCACTGGGCCAGAGGCAATTGAGATTGGCGATCTGTCCATGCAAAATTGGACATGGGGTAACGATTGGCGATTGAGTACGTCAGCGGCGGACAATTTCATCCTGACGGAGGGACAACTGCAATCGTCTGGTCAACTGGATCCTGGTGGCTGGCAAGGGGGATTGCGGCCCGAGTCTCTCCGCTTAGGGGAACAACATGCCCTGGGCTTCTTCCATTGGTTGGTGGCGGGCACTTCGGACTTTTTATTACAACAAGAGGATCCCGATTTCCAGAAAGATCTCTATTTTCGCTATGGCTATGTCCAGGGATCCGATGGCCCGATGGGAACCGCCAGCGGGTTGTCCAAGTATCCTTACATTCGCGAGAGCCGCCGGATCATTGGTCGCCCCAGCGGTGCCTATCCTTTTGGGTTTACCATCTATGAAAATGACATCACCACCCGCGAGTTTGAAGGACAGCGGAATCGACCCACGATCTTTTATGACTCGGTCGGGGTCGGCCAGTATCCGATAGATTTTCACGAGTGCATTTTGCCGGACTTCTCCACCCCAGAGTGGGGCAACAAGGATGCTCAAGCCCCCAGTTTTCCCTACCAAATTCCTCTGCGAGCCCTGATCCCACAGCAGATTGACAACCTGTTAGCGGGCAACAAGAATATTGCCACCTCTCGCATTGCCAGTGGATCCTATCGGGTTCATCCAGTGGAATGGGCCATTGGCACTGCCGCTGGGCACACCTCTGTCTATGCCCTGCAGACCGGGATCCTCCCTGCCGAGATTCCGGTGTTGGGAGCGGATCAACAGCATCACCTGGATGCCCTGCAAGCGCAGATTCAAGACCTGGCCAACCCCATCGCTTTTCCGGGTACCACCATCTTCGCCACCGAATGGGCGGAACCCCGTTGAGCGTTTTGGGCACAGGGGCATTTTTCTTTCTGGCTCATTAGTCCCAGGATCCCAATGTATGGGCCACTATCCCATCATTCTGCGGCCACCTGCCCTAGAGGCGGCTCTCTGTTCGTATCCTCGCCCCCAGCCTTTTACGAAGACTCGACCCACGAGTCCGCCAGAACCTCCACTGTTGACGAGAACGGTTCTAGCTGGCCCAGGGATCCTCGTGGTGGTTTTGGCTCTAGGGCTAGCGACTCGTTCGGTACCCCTTGCCGCTGCTGTTCTGGTGCTCGGACTACTCGGGATCGGAGGGGCACTGGTCTGGGACAAGAAAACTCGTCCGGCCCGATTTAAGCGCTATGAACAGGCATTGATTGCTGATCTGGCCTATCAACAGGCCAAACGCCGGCATCAGGCTTTAGAACAATACTGGAAAACACCAGCAGGCATCGCCCAGTTTCGTCAGCAGCGGGTGCAGGGGATCCTCCGACAAGCTCAGGATCCCATCGGGTTTCACAGTCAAGAGCCAGGGATCCCAGACGAGACTGAAGCCCATCTCTTTGGGATCCTCAGCACCTTCTTTCCCGATCAATTGAGCACAACCGCCCATCTCGCCCAAGACAATCCTCAGGGTAGAGCCCATCGGCCCGATATCACCTTGTTCGAGGCCACCCATCATCTTGTGATCGCCATCGTCATTGATCGGCCTGATTGTCCTGCTACACAACAGCCGCAGCATCGGGATGGAAGCGATCAGGCCCGCTATGATCACGTTTTGAGGCAGGGCTGGGTAGTGCTTTGTCTGGCCGAGCAGCAGGTGGTGGCTAATGCCCACAGTTGCGCCAAAGTGGTGGCTCAAGTGATTGCAGACATCACCGGGAATGACCATTACTTGCAACTGTTGATAGCAGCCGGGATCCCTGATTTGGAGACGATTTCCCTTGGTCAGCTTAGCCCAGGGGCTTAAGCCCCTGGTTCGGTGTTGGTAAAGACTGCTGAGTACTAGCCCACTGACAGCGGATGCCCTTGCGCCTGCCGCTGTCGCACATAGACTTCCGCCACCTGTCGAGCTAATCCCCGGATCCGGCCGATATAGCGAGTCCGCTCCGTCACCGCGATCACCCCACGGGCATCCAGCAAGTTAAAGGTATGAGAGCACTTGAGCACGTAGTCATAGGCGGGTAGGAGCAAGTCCATTGCCCACGCGTCTCCCCCTGCGGACGGTTCTAACGATTCTGACGTGCTGGCCTCGGGATCCCGATAGTTTTCTTGGGTCAGGGCCAACAGTCGCTTGGCCTCACTCTCAAACTGGTTGAATAACGCAAACAGCAAGTCAGGATCCGAGGCGGTGAAATTGTAATGGGAATGCTCCACCTCCCCTTCGTGATGCACCTGGCCATAGCGAATCTTGCCGGTGGCAGGGTGTTCATTCCAGAGGATGTTGTAAACCGAGTCTACCCCCTGCATATACATGGCTAATCGCTCTAGACCATAGGTGATCTCCACCGAGACGGGCCGACAGTCGATCCCCCCCGCCTGCTGAAAATAGGTGAACTGGGTCACCTCCATCCCATCCAGCCAAACTTCCCAACCGACTCCCCAAGCCCCCAATGTGGGAGATTCCCAATCGTCCTCCACAAAGCGGACATCATGATCGGCAGGATCGATGCCCAGGGCCCGCAGGCTCTCCAGATAAAGCTCAACGATGTCATCCACCGAAGGCTTGATCAGCACCTGATATTGGTAATACTGCTGCAGGCGATTGGGGTTTTGGCCATAGCGACCATCGGTGGGACGACGGCAGGGTTCTACATAGGCGGCCCGCCAAGGCTCTGGCCCCAATGACCGCAAAAAGGTGTGGGGATTCATGGTGCCCGCCCCTTTTTCGATATCGTGGGGTTGCAAAATGAGGCATCCTTGATGGCCCCAAAACTGGTGCAGGGTTGCGATCAGGTCTTGAAACGTCAGCACAGGGATCCCTTGCCAAGAGCTTTGCTATTTTACCGGACAGGGATCCCCAGTGTTGCAGTCTCTGGTCGCGCTACTCACTAGTCAATCTAGTCACTGGTCAATCTAGGCAGGGGATCCTAATCGGATCGGGTCATGACGGCGAATCGGGCCTCCCTGCAAAACAGACAGTCGGATCCCAGCGATGACATTGTTGTATTGGGCGGTGATGCGGAGAATATTCAAATCGGCAGGCAGATCCGATTGGGCCAGCGTCGTCACCACACAGCGGGGACAGAGGATATCAATGCTGAGGCGAACCGTCTCTCCAATAGAAGTGCTGAGAACGCTTTCGCCAGCCCGCCGGTTCAAGAGATTAGTGAGGGGATCCCGCTCGGATAACAGTTTTATAAAAGCCTGTTCTGCCTACAAATTTATCAACCTGGCCAATAAGCCACGATGACCATCACCCGTGCAGTCTGCTGATTCAGCTTGTCAGAGGGATCATGCATCACTACGAGAGAAAGGAAGAGATGGGTGATATTCACTACTATAGTAGTGTGGCAAGATCTCCGTGAGGAGGGAGCCAACTGATGGGATCCAACTGGCGGAATCGGGGCAGGTTCAGTCTTTGATGTCCTTTTTGGCCTCCTTGTCGCTTGATAGACTAACCAACGGGGAGCGGAGGAGCTGGAGCCACTGGGTTCAGGCTAGAAATAGACTACTGCTCAGGACAGGGATCCCCGTATCATGAGGGGCAGCTCAGGTGCAAGGGTTCAGCTCATGTAACGATGGGATCCCACGGTCTCGTCTGGATGAATCTTTTTGTGGGCGTTTTCTCATCTGTCTTCCTCCCTTGATCTTCCATGCCTCTCTGTCCTCACCAGCGCACCCTCAGCCAGTCCATTTCCGTTGCCGGGATTGGGCTACATAACGGCGAAAGGGTCTCTTGTCATCTACACCCAGCTGACGTTAATCATGGGCGAGTTTTCGTCCGTACTGATTTAAGCGATTCTCCCTCGATTCAGGCCGATCTCAGGGCGGTTCAACCCGCCGCACTCTCCACCTATCTCACTCAAGGGTCAGCGGCGATCCAAACCACCGAACACCTCTTGGCGGCATTGGCGGGCTTGGGGGTCGATAACTGCCAGATTGAAGTCAGCGGGGCTGAGCTGCCGATCTTGGATGGCTCCGCCTTGCCCTGGGTGACAGCTCTGCTCCAAGCAGGGATCCGGGCTCAATCGGCCCCTCGTCAGGTGGGGATCCTGTCTCATCCGGTCACGGTCGGCAGCGGCCCTAGTTTCGTCACCGCTTTGCCCTACGAGGGTTTGAGACTCACCTATGGGATCGATTTTCCTGATTCTCCCATTCACGATCAGTGGCATAGCTGGGAAGTGGAAGCGGGATCCTTTGTCAATGACATCGCCCCCGCCCGCACCTTTACCCGTGAGCAAGACATCGAACCCGCCCGCCGCAACGGACTGATCAAAGGAGGATCCCTGGAGAATGCCCTGGTCTGCGATCTGGACAGTTGGCGGCAACCGCTGCGGTTTGAGGATGAGCCGGTGCGCCATAAGCTGATAGATTTACTAGGAGATTTAAGCCTGTTGGGGTATCCCATTCGGGCTCATATCCTGGCCTACAGAGCCGGACATACTCTGCATCACCAGCTCAGCCAACGGCTGCTAGAGTCGGGAGCTCTCACCGTAACGACGGCGGAGGGTCATCCTCAGGAGTCACACAAGATGGAAAAGTCAAAAAAGTTGCAGACCAGCCATGAGCAGGTTGCAACCATTGTCCCTGCTACCGTTGGGACTTGATGGCTTCATTCCTGGTCTCTGATTGGCCCGTTGTCGCCTGTTTCTGTCACTCATCATCATTGGCTCAATACGGTTCTATGGTTTCACCCACTCCATCTGATGGCGATCTCAGCGCTTTGGCCACGGCTCCGGCCATCTTTACCGCCGATCAGATCTTAGAGATCTTGCCTCACCGCTATCCTTTTTTTTTGGTGGATCGGGTAGTCCTGTTTGAGCCAGGACAACGGGCAGTTGGTCTCAAAAATGTCACCTTCAACGAGCCTTTCTTTCAAGGGCATTTTCCGGGTCGACCGATCATGCCGGGGGTTTTGATCATCGAGGCGATGGCCCAGGTGGGTGGGATCGTGCTGACCAAACTGCCGGAAGCAGCGGGCAAGCTAGCCCTGTTTGCTGGGATCGATGGGGTGCGTTTCCGTCGTCCAGTGGTGCCTGGGGATCAGCTGATTTTGTCAGCAGACTTGATCGCCATTAAAGGCAAGCGGGTGGGTAAGATGCGCTGCCAAGCTCAAGTGGCGGGGGAACGGGTGACGGAGGCTGAGTTGATGTTTTCGTTAGTGGATTGAGAACCGCTGAACTGCTCGGGATTGCCCAGATCAAGAGGCAAAGGAATAGGATTCAAGCACCTCCCTAACCTGTTCACACCACAGGGATCCCAATGGTAAATCCCCCCAAACACCCTGCTACAGTGTTGTTTTAGAATGTTTATCCTGCCTCGGGATCCTCAACTCACCACCGCTACCCTTAGGCTGAGACCTTTACGCTCAGATATCATGCTAGGCAACCAAATGCTAGGCAACCAACTAGGCCAACCTTTACGAGTGGGTTCGCGATGAGTTCGATACCCCCTTGGGATTCTTCTGGGATCCATTCCACTGCTGTGATCCACCCTCAGGCTGAGCTGCACCCCAGCGTTACGGTTGGCCCGCATAGCGTGATTGGCCCCCATGTTCAGATCGGCGACGGCACCACCGTTGGCCCCAATGTGGTGATCGATGGCTGGACCACCATTGGCGAACATAACCGCATCTTTCCGGGGGCGGTGATTGGCATGGAACCCCAAGATTTGAAATACAACGGTGCCCCCAGTCGGGTTGCGATTGGTAATCACAACCGTATTCGGGAGTGTGTCACCATTCACCGGGCCACCCGAGAAGGGGAATCCACTGTAATTGGCGATCAAAACCTGTTGATGGCCTATGTCCATGTGGCCCATAACTGCGTCATCGCCGACCAAGTGATCATTTCTAATTCGGTGGGGTTGGCGGGACATGTGCAGATCGAGTCCCGTGCTGTGCTGGGGGGGATGGCTGGGATCCACCAGTTCACCCATATTGGCCAATTGGCGATGGTGGGGGCCATGAGTCGCATCGACCGGGATGTCCCTCCCTATCTACGAGTAGAAGGCCATCCAGGCCGGATTCGGGGTCTTAATCCGGTCGGACTCAAACGGGCTAGTTTTTCGCCAGAGGCCATCTCACTCCTGAAGCGGGCCTATCGCATTCTTTACCGCTCTGGGCTACCCCTCGAAAAAGCGGTGCAAACCCTGCGCCACTGGCCTGAGATGCTCTCAGAGGGAGAGGGCTTTCGGCCTCTCAATCATTTACTCAACTTTTTAGAAGACTCCCTCAATCAGGATCATCGCCGGGGACTGTTGCCGGTCTATCGACAGGGCCGCAGCGTTGATGAGGATTGAGAGCAGTTCTAAAAGAATCGAATCCAGATGCGATGTTTTGATGAAACAGTCTGACTCTAGGATAGGGCCTCGTCCAGGCTGGTCATTGGATCTCCGGGATCCGCAGTTGATCCAAACTCTGCAACCATTGT
Source organism: Cyanophyceae cyanobacterium (assembly GCA_050330615.1). Lineage (GTDB taxonomy): Bacteria > Cyanobacteriota > Cyanobacteriia > Thermostichales > Thermostichaceae > JAAUUM01. Next base: position 6,175 of record JBHJNR010000036.1, on the reverse strand, counting down.
GGGGTTGGTTCTATGACCACTATTTTCATGTCCAAACTGCGGGATGGGAGCAGATCCCTGATGGTCAGGTGATGGTGGTCGGATCCCATAATGGCGGATTGGCATCTCCGGACATGGCCATGCTGATCTACGACTGGGTGCGATGTTTTGGCCCTGAACGATTAGTCTATGGACTGATGCATCCCCATGTTTGGAAAGTATCTCCTCCGATGGCCAATCTGGCGGAACGTACCGGAGCCATCGCTGCCCATCCCAAGATGGCCCTAGCTGCACTTGACCGCAACGCCAGCCTTTTGGTTTTCCCCGGTGGGGCTCAGGATGTCTTTCGTCCGTTTCACCAACGCCATCAGATCCACCTCGCCAACCGGAAAGGCTTCATCAGAATTGCTCTGCAACGTCATGTGCCCATCATCCCTGCTGTTTCCTGGGGCGCTCACGAGACTCTCATGGTGTTGGCCAATATTTATCCCCTGATGCAGCGTCTGCACGAATGGGGCATGCCCTGGTTATTTGGCCTCGATCCCGAGGTTTTCCCTATCTATCTAGGGATCCCTTGGGGGCTTGCCTTTGGCCCTTTGCCCAATATCCCGTGGCCCCACCCCATCGCCACCCGGATCGGCGCTGCGATCTACTTTGAGCGATATGGCGAGGATGCAGCCCATGATCGGGCCTATGTTGATCGCTGCTATGACCAGGTCTGTTACAGAATGCAACAGGAACTTAATACGCTGATCGCGAAGGGCACCTCGATAAATCCACTCAATTAATCCAAGAGAGACCGCTGGTAATTGGTCAATCCGAAATAGACCATAACCGATTGGCGGATGTCTGGTGGTTTAGCGTTACGTTTGAGCAGGTAGAGGCTAGATTCAGCTACCCTATTTCACAGGTGTGTGTCGAGCAGCCATTGCTCAGGGAAAGGTGTGTCTATGGGTCGCAAACAGCAGCCCCCTCATCGGCGTCAACAATCACGCAAAACTCCTCAGCCGGGATCCCCCATGGATCCTCAGCAGGAGGCAGGCTTAGCATCATCTGCTCCCCCCGATGCGACGCAATCCCAATCCACGCCAGAGCCGCAAGGGATTACTCCTAAACATCTGCCAAAGCGCACCTTTGACCCCCGCTCTGTCTTTTCTAAAATGGGGTTGCCGACAAGCCTTCCCCAAGAGCTAGGGGTGACTCAAGTTCCTGCCACAAACCAGCCTGATGAGAGTTTTGCTGATCAGACTTTGCCTAATGAGACTCTACTGGAATTGAGGACGGATGCTGTGCCCCCCTTGAGTCCTGCGGAAAATCTCACTATACTGCAAGAAACTTTTTCAAATTCCGACAATAGTTCTGCCAAGGTTTTAGATACATCCCTTTCTCCTGCGGCTCTTCCTATGAACCCATCTGCATCCCCAGATCCGGCCTCCCCTGAGTCAGATGCCCAAACTAAAGAGCAAGTCTTACAGGCGCGTCTAGAAAAGGCTGTCCGTCAGAGGCAGGAAGCAGAGGCTCGTCTGATTCGCATCGAGACAGAGAGTCAAGCCCAACAACAAGCCCATCAACAGGAACTAGAGCAGCTCAAAAACCAACTGGCGCAACAAGACAAAGCCCGCCAAAAACAGGGTGCTCAGCAGCTTAATTGGGTGGATGCAGCCGTCGAAGATGCCGCCAAAAGCGAGTTGGCCTCTCAAATGGCAGCCCTCACCGCACAGTTGGAAACCCGCCAACGATTGAACGAGAGACAACGGCAGGATATTGAGCAACTCCAGGCTCAACTGCTCAAAAAAGACTCTGAGGCTCAGCAGCAGCAGCGGCAGTGGGAAGCCCGTCACCAAGAGTTGCAAGTTGCTCTGGTGGAGGCCGAAGATGTGGCCCAGAAACGGGTAGATATGTTGCAACGATTTAAGGCAGAGCTTTCTCTGGCCCGTACCCAAGCCACCGAAACGGAAGTAGAGCTCAAGCAGTTAAAGACATTGTATAGTAGCCAACAGGCGGCTTGGCAGGAGCAGCGCGAACATCTAGAGGCTCGACTCCAGGGATCCCTAGAGACTGAGGCGGAGGCGGAGCAGCGGTGGCTGGAGCAACGGCAGGACTTGGAGGCTACTATCACCGCCCAGCAAGAACGCCTGCAAGAGACCGAACAGCAATTGCAGCTACAACAAGCCCAAGCTCAGCAGTGGCAACAGCAACAGCAGGAATGGGCCGAACGGCTAGCCCAAGCAGAAGCAGACCTCACGGCGTACCAAACAGAGCAAGTGAGTCTACGGCAGCACTATCAAGCGGATCAGACCGAGATTGCCGATTTGCGGGCTCGACTGGCGGTAATGGGATCCCGTTTGACTGAATCTCAGACCTATCTGCCGGAACTCCTGGAAACCCAACGCAAGCTGAAGCAGGGCGAAGAGCGTCGTACAGATCTGGAGCGGAAGTTGGCCCAACAGGCTCATACCGTGGCGTCTCAGGTGGAGGCGATTCAATCTCTGGAGGCTGCGATTGCTGCCCTTAAGCAAAAGCTAACGGACGCCGAACAGCATAATCTGCGGCTCAAGGTGGCGTTGGATTCCCTAACCAGTCATCGGAATAAAGCAATAACTGGGATCCCTCGTTTGCCCAAGCCCGATTCCCGCCGGATCCCTGATCAGGTTCTGGTGTCTCCTCCATCTGATCGGGTGAAGGAGGGTCAAGATCCCGCCGCTACTGCGCGTTCCACAAAGCCAGGGATCGAGTTGCCGAGTTTCTTACGGACTTAGCCCTGTGCTGAGTTTGAAGAGTAATGATTGATCTTTTCAGATTGATCTTCTCAAATCTGCTCAATCACCTGTACCGTCGTTTAGTATAAAAAGCTCGAACCCGGTAGTCAGTGGTAAAACACTTCCGGTGGGAGAAGCCCGCAGCATAAGCTTGCTTTGCTGTCGGGAGTACGTCACAAGAAGAACGTCAAAGTTGGGTCTCCTCATCAAACAGGGATCCCTCCATCTGACACCCCGCCAAGATCGTTCCCCGCAGATTGGCCCCGCGAAAATCCACCTGGCGGAGGTCGGCATCACTCAAATCAGCCTCCCGTAGATCGGCTCCCCGTAGGCTCGCCCCCCGCAAGACCGCTGAGTGCAACGGAGCCCGCCACAGATAGGCATTAGAAAGATCAACATTGGGCAGAGACCACTCTAGGCTGGGCTTGTTGAGCAGGTGCCAGACCAAATGCCACTTGGGATCCCAGCGAGTCTCACGGTTGATGCGGGTACGCTGAAGAGCCACATGGTCAAGCGTCGCCCCTAGCAGATTGGCCCCCTGTAAGCGGGCTTCGCTCAGATCCGCCCCCTGCAAATTGGCTTGTGCCAACAGCGTATGGGTCAGATCGGCCCCCCGCAGAGTTGCCCCCACCAGATGGGATCCCGAGAGATTGGCCCACGACAGATTGGCCTCGGTGAGATTAGCCCCCCGCAGATTGACCCGCTCCAGATGGGCATGGCTGAGGTCAATGGCGGCTAAATCACGGGCTTCGCCATCCCAGTTGACCAACTCCCAGACCAACCGCCATTTGGCATCCAGCTGGGTATCCCGATCCAAAAACACTCCACTCCAATGGGCTTGCTCTAGGGTGGCCCCTCGTAAATCGCAGTTTTTGAGGGTGGCTCCCCCCAAATCGGCACACCACAAGATCGCCTCTCGCAGATCCGCATGGCTCAGATCCACGCCGCTGAGGTTAGCCCGACTCAGGTTGGCCCCTTGCAAGTGACAGCCATTGAGATTGGCATGGCTCAGATCAGCATCGGTCAGATCGGCTCCCTGCAACAGGGATCCCCCCATCCGACAGCCCCCCAACTTGGCCCGCTGCAACTGCGCCTGCCACAAAATGACATTGAGCAGCACCGACCGACTCAGGTTGGCATCACTTAGATCCGCCTGCCGCAGATTGGCCTCATTCAGCACCCCATTCAGCACCTGAGCATGACTGAGATCCGCCAGCGCTAGACAAGCTCCACTCAAGTCTGCCCCACTCAGCACAATGCCCGAAAGCTGGGCCTTATGCAGGGCAACCTGAGCCAAACTGGCCCGCCGAAAGTCCCGCTCCCCTGTGATGTATGCGTCTACCAGCTGCTGTGGATGGATCATGTGTGCCAGCTTAAAAGCAGGTGATGCAGGGGCAGACGGAATAGGAGCAGCGCAATGACAGCCAAAAGGAACTGCATGGATTATTCAACCAGAGTCTGGAATCTTATGACCCTACGCACGAGGATCCTAGTTCTGTTCTTTATCGCTGAGACACGATTTGCCGGATCCGTTTAGGCAACATACATAGTAGAGCAGCAGATATAGGCTGGAGCACCTTTCCCCTTTAGCCACTCTCCCGTAGCGCCGGGAGAGTAAGCAAAGCTGTGCTCAATGACTGAAGGGAAAATTGGGATGACTCTGAGGCAACGACTCTAAAAATATATTAGGACTTCATTTCTTCTCGTAGACATGATTGATCAAAGCTCCTACTCCACCTGCCACAAGAGTACGGGCCCATACCTTTTGGTCAGGATCACCCACAAAACAACCGATAAGGCAGACAATAAAAGCCAGGCTTGTGAGGGTTAGAGCCACTCTATGGCTCTCCCTATCTCTTTGCAGACTTGATTGGGTCTTCTGAGATTCTTGCTGCTGATTATGTAATCTGACATCGGGAGGATCGATGCTCTCTATCGTCCGCTTCTCTGAAAAATTGCTCCCTGCAATAGAATCGCCTGTAACTGAGCGAGTGGGGATAGGCTGCAACGTGATATCTTCCGCTACCCCCTTTTTTTGAGGTTGTTGAAGCTCTTTGGTTGGTTCCCCACTCATATTAAGACAGAACAGTGAGACGTTGGACAGGGCGATCCTGCTTATCAACTAAAACAATTGACTGCTGGTTGGTCTCTGCCTCAACAGCAATCTTGATTAACTCTAAAGCTCGACGAAATACATCCCTATAGTCGTGGTCTTCGCCCATAGCCTGGGCCATCTTTTGGATTACAGCCCACTCTTCCTCAGAAAAAGAGGCTGAGAATGTATGAGTTCCATCCCCATCAGGTTGTGAAGTAGCACTACTACTATCTTTCTGGCTCCCGCTGGCAAAAAGCCTAGTGAGGGGGCGACGATGCCGACGATTGAGCCAAGACTGGCGGACTGTCGTCTGGCTTGTTCTCGGTGGGTGGCTATTCATCTTCGGTTTCACAGTCTTAAAGTCCCAGAGTGAGGGCAAAAAGTATCACTAGATCGTTCTTGCTGCAAGCAATGAAAGCTCTATCGACACAAACTACCTTAATTTTACAGGGTAGCAAGTTAATTGCTTTATATTGTCGTCTCTCTTCCTGAATGACAGAATTTCACCATCTCAGACAGTCACCAACTGATATTGTCCACTCAGCTTGTGCAACTGCTGTACCAACAGGCTGAGGAAAAGCCCCACATCCGTCACCACCCCCACCGACTCCAGGGATCCCCGATCTGCCAACTTAGTCACCACCGCCGGGTTAATGTCCACACAAATCAACTTCACTCCTGCTGGGGTCATGTTGCCCACCCCAATCGAGTGCAGCATCGAGGACAGCATCAAGATCATCTCGGCCCCTTCCAAAAGCTGGGCATACTGCCGCTGAGCCTGCACCATGTCGGTAATGGTTTCGGGCAGTGGCCCGTCATCTCGAATGGATCCCGCGAGGGCAAAGGGCACCCCATGCTGGATGCACTCATACATCACCCCACCGCCGATATGCCCCTGTTGCACCGCTTCGGCGATGCTGCCACAGGCCCGCACCAAATTGATGGTTTTGAGGTGATGGCGGTGGCCCCCTTTGACCGCATTGCCCCGCCGCATATCCACCCCCAAGGAGGTGCCATAGACGTTTTGCTCCAGATCATGCACCGCAATGGCATTGCCACCCAACAGAGCCTGCACATAGCCCTCCCGCACCAAAGAGGCCAAGTGAGGCCCGCCGCCCGTATGAATCACCACGGGGCCAGCCACCACCACTGTTTTGCCGCCCCGCTCCTTGATCTGGCGCAGCTCCCAGGCGATCTGCTCCACCACCAGCTCCACCCGCCGCTCGCTCGAAACCCCGGCCCCCATAAAGGTAAATTCTTGCGTGCTATGCAACCGTTCTTTGGTGGGCTGACGTCGGGTGCGGATGCCATCCACCCCACAGACCCCCTGCTGCCCCAGCTG
>JBHJNR010000035.1:0-8912 GCA_050330615.1 Cyanophyceae cyanobacterium | reverse complement strand
ATCCCACTGCCGCCAGGGTATCCACCCCGATGATTTGAGTCGGGGGCAGGGTGGGCTGAAGCAGTCGATGTCGCCGAACCTCCACTTGATTTGTTGCTTTCCCAGCGTTCAGAGGTGGTCATCATCTCGGGTGCGGCTAGGGGTGCTGATGCCTTGGGTGAGCAGTATGCGGCGCTTCGGGGCTATCCAGTGGAGCGATTCCCGACTGATTGAGCGCGGTTTGGGCGGGCTGCGGGATATCGGCGCAACGAGGTCATGGCGGCAGTGGCTGATGCGGTGGTGGTGTTCTAGGACGGTTGTTCTTCGGGCACCGGGCACATGGTTGACATTGCTCAGTCCCTTGGCTTGCCTCAGCAGGTGGTGCGCTTCTGAGGCTTGGTTGCTTGTCCAGTGGGCTATCACTTTGCCGGGATCCCTGCTGTGTCATCGGTGGTCGCTTTGCTCCATCGTTGCCGACTTCACTGCGTCTACTTCCCTCCTTCAAGCGGTTCTGGCCTCCGTTCATCAACCGACTCCGTTCTGTCAGGTGATGAGAGAAAAATAAAAGGGAGAAGAATGCAAAGGAAAATTGAGTGATTAGACGATGTAAAGGACGCAGTTTCAGGTAATAACCATGCCCGACCAACAGAAGGATTTGGCTTTGGTATTGATGGGAATCGAAAGGTGTGATTACGAGCCAACTGATGAAGATTGGAACTCATTTGGTGAGTATTGCCGCCAGTGGGAAAAAGAGAACTTCCCTGATGAGTTTGAAGGGATCCTTTAATTGCCGCCACACCCGGCACCCTGTCCTCTCCACCCCCTCCGTCCCTCCGGCGGTGCTTGTGGGGCGCACGGCGTCCCCACCGCTCGATGGACGCTACCGCGTATCTCACTGCCCCCGTCGGGGGAGAGGTATCTCCCCTGCGACCTCTCTCTACCCCGCCACTGGCAAGGTAGCACCGGGCACCCAGCTCAAAGTCAACCCTTTGGGTTCCCCAATTTCCCTTTGTTTGCTTCGCTTGACCGGAAGAAATTGGTGACTTTGACCAGCCCGTTGCTCTCCACATAAGGGCGGGGGGTAGAAAAATCCTCGCTATTAACCTCTAACTCTCAAGGAGTTCATCATGTTTAAGACTCTCTCAGATTCTTTTGACCGTAACAATCAAGAGCGCGAACGGCAGACCGAATTGCTGGAATATAAGCGGCTCTATTTTGGTCTACGCCGTGTGGCTTATCCGCTTTTCAAGAAGTTCTTCACTGTCAGTTTGGCCCGCGAGGAGGGCATCTTTGAGCAGTTCATCATCGCCCCTGGTCGCCGGGTAGAGGATGGATCCTGGACTCAGCCCGAGATTGATTGGGATGCCTGGAATCAGTACCGCTACCAACGCTTTGTGGAGATGCTTCACCACTCCATTGATGAGCCTTTGGAGGTGCTGACCCTGAAGCGGCTGCAAGCTGCCAAGCGTAAACTGGCCAAGGCAATCTTGCAAGATGAGGAGCGGAAGCCCCTGCTCGATAGTCTCAAGTTAGAGGAAGATTCCACGGCTTGTCTGTTTGAGAAGCTCCGACAAATCAATGCTGAGGGCTATCAGCACAAGAAGATTGATGATGCCATGCAGTACCGAGAAGACCTCAATGGTGAGGATGCCCCGTTCTAGACCTCAGCGATGAGTCACAGCCCTGCCGAGAGGTGGGGCTTTTTTATTTGGTGCCTGCCTCAGAGTTCAAATACCGGTGGGTTACGTCAGTGGCTCCACTCCCTTTTCGCTATGGTCGGCACAGCATCGCTCTATCTAAGTGCCGTTCTTTTTGGTATGGTCGGCACAGCATCGCTCTATCTAAGTGCCGTTCTTTTTGGTTGGGTCGTTCCGCCTACGTTGGGGTGACGGTAGAGTCGGCTCCCGTGGGTTAAGCAAACAAAAGTAAAGACTTCATTCAGGGTGACGTGAATGGAGAAAACACCATGCCCCGCAAGACTCAAACCCAACCTGTGAAAGTCCTCTCTCAGTCCGACATCCTTCAGTATTGGGGATCCGAGTACCGCAAAGCCAAGACCATCGGTGATGAGGCCAGAGCCAGCGTCGCTTATATGGCCATGATTAAACTCTCACCTCCATCTCAGGGATTCCTTCAATGAATAGCTCCCCTTGTCCTGCCTTCAGGTGGGGCTTCTTCCATATCGCTCTGTGTGCAAAGGCTGGCTAGTCTCCGTGGGTTAAGGGTTCCCACTTGGTAAAGCAGCAAGAGGTAAATATCATGACCCACATCTACTACCCCCCCGAGGAAACAGTCATCTCTGAGTACCAAGAAAAGCTCCAGCAGTTCACCGCTCTGCTCGATGCCTTCGAGTCAGCTCCGAGACGGATCCGCGAGGAGGTGTCAGATCTGATCTCCATCTACCTGGAGGTTGAAGACGATTAGAGATCCGCTCCAGCCAGTCCTCAGTCTTGGCTATCAGCGCACATCCACCCCGGTCGAACTCCATTGGTGAGGTTCCTGGTAAAGTCTTGCGGAGGAACTGATAGAACTCTCCCTGAGTGAACAACCGCTGAAAGGTGCCCCACCGAGTTAGCCAGCCATCAGAGTAGGGGCACACTCGCACCAGTGCCCTATCCCGCCGCACCGTCACCATTAGGTAATTAGCCGCCAGCGCCCAGGCCCGCTGCAACGCCTCTGTTCTTTCAATGGGATCCCCAATGCAGTCCACCACAAAGTTCAGTAGCACCACATCTGATTCCACCAAGGGATCCCCTGCCCGCCAGTAAGGATCCCATCCCATCACCTCAAATCCCCGTTCTTTCAGGAACTGAATATCCAATCCTCGACCACAGCCAAAGTCGAAAACACTTTGAGAGGGATTCAATAATCCCAACTCAATTAACTGCTCTATCGGAGCTGACAATTTGTTCCACTGTCTCCGTGCAGACCTCTCTGGATATAGCTTAATCTCTCTATTCACAAATGCAGGAGAAGAAGGAATAATCCCTGTCCTACACTGATTTTGCACACACGTCATTGGGGTAAAATAGGTTGGTTGTCTACCCCTTTCCACCCATGTTCAAATCCCTCAAACAACGCCACTACCAAGCCCAAGGGATCCTTCCCGATGGGATCCTTGCTCAAGTCACTGATGCCCTCCGGTTGGATGAGGCTCCCCATGAGTACGACATCGAGTGGCGGATCCATGACAATAAACTCACCCCCGTCTTTATCTGCTACGACCAGAAAACAGCCTCTTGGATCCAGCGCAATTGCAGAGTCATCAAGGACTATGCCAATCAGTTCATGAAGGTCACCCGGATAGGACTTGAATCAGCCCCAGGAACAAGTCTCACTTATCTCTAGAAGTAAGATTGGAGACTCCAACCTTAGAAGCCTTTCTTAGTCTGTTGTGCAACACTTGTATGAAACTCAGCAAGGTAATTGAAGCGGAAGGTTTCATTGCCCTGCCCCTTGCTTCTCCTTACAAGGATTGCCTCTCATGCTCAAGACGGTCAAAGATGCCTGCCAGATCCAACCGTCTACCCTCGACTACCAAGTAGCAGGTGGTGTTGAGAGCCTAGCCCAGTTGGTGGATCCTCCAGATCAAGGCCAATCCTTCTTGGCCAAGAGCTACATGACCCGTGGCATGGAAGAACTCCTCCGAGAGGGATTATTGCGCCTATCCGGTCAAACAGATCAAGCGTTGTTTGAACTGGCTCAGGCCATGGGGGGAGGTAAAACACACCTGATGAGTGCCTTGGGACTGCTGGCTAAGTATCCTTCTCAACGGTCTCAAATCCTACCAGCGGACATCTTAGAACGATTGGATCCCACCCCAGCTCGTGTCGCTGTGTTTGATGGTCGAGAGAGTCCTGCCCACTATCTCTGGGGAGAGATCGCTCAGCAACTGGGGGCAGAAGAAGCCATGCGTCCCTTTTGGCAACATGGGCCTAAAGCTCCCGGCAAAGCAGACTGGAAAGCTCTGATCGGTGACCAACCCACCCTGATCCTCTTTGATGAGTTGCCCCCCTATTTCTTGGAAGCCCGGACTGTCACCGTGGGTAAGGGATCCCTAGTGGATGTGCTCACCCGTGCTCTCTCTAACCTATTCGCCGCAGCACTAGAGCTACCCCGATGCTGTGTGGTACTGGCCAATCTATCGGATAGCTATCGAGAACAGGTCAAGGAAGTGCGTAAGCTCGTTGCAGACGTACAACGGGAAGCATCTCGTCAAGCCAAAGTCATCACCCCAGTCTCTTTAGAAGGGAGCGAGATCTACTCCATCTTGCGTAAGCGACTTTTTTCAGGGATCCCAGCAGAGTCTGATATTGATGAAGTGGCCGAAGCCTATGCCACCCAGGTCAAAATCGCTGAGGACAGCGGTTATCTCACGGCTCGCAGTCTAGAGCAAATTGCCGACGAGATTCGAGCCACCTACCCCTTTCATCCCTCTTTCAAACATTTGGTCGCACTGTTCAAGGACAATCCCGATTTCCGGGAAACCCGTGGTCTGCTCCAGTTTGCTGCACGGGTGCTTCGCTCAGTCTGGTTGCGGCAACAAAACGATGTCTACCTGATTGGTACCCAACATCTCAACCTCAACGACAGCTTAGTCATGACAGAGGTGACCGATATCAATCGCGCCCTCCGGCCTGCCATCACCATGGATATCGCCGATGGGGGCAGTGCCCACGCTGAAGAAATCGACGCCAACCTCAATAGCGATGCTGGATCCCAGGTTGCTGCCATGATCTTGTCTGCCTCTCTCTCCTTGGCGGTCAAAGGTCACATGGGGTTGCGGCGTGAAGAGATCCTCGAATATCTGGCCGCTCCTAACCGCAAGCCAGAAGAATTTGCCCAAGCCTTTGAGCGACTTCGCAAAAGTGCCTGGTATCTTCATGCTGATGGGGAGCTGTTCTACTTCAAAGACACCGAAAACCTGACCAAACGGATCCAGAGAGAAGCTCAGGGATTGCCCAGGGCCAAAGTGGATAAAGCCTTGCGGACACGCCTAGAGGGAGAACTGCAACCCCACAGCAAAAAGGCTTACCAAGAAGTGCTGGTGATGCCAGAAATTGACGAGATCCGGCTGAGTGGATCCCGTGTTCTGGTGGTGGTTCCGCCCGATAACCGCGTCCCTCCCGACGATATCCAGCGGTTTTATCGCTCCGTAACCGACAAAAACCATCTGCTGGTGCTATCCGGTAACGATACCCACATGGCGAGCCGTGTTGAGGAAGCCTTGCGGGAACTCTATGCCATCGAACATATTGCCAAAAGCCTCAATAGCAGCGACCCCCTGTATCTCCAGGCTCGAGAAGCCATCGAAGAAGCAGAGGGATCCCTAATCCAAGCCCTGCAAGGCACCTACAACCGTCTGTTCTATCCCGGCATAGAAGGGCTAGAGGCCGCCACCATCGAGAATGGTCTCAAGTTTGGGCAGAGCACCAGCAACAGCATCGAAAGCCAACTGGAAGCCCTCTTGGCCAGCACACGCTGTGATAACAAACTGGCCCTCGATGCCGAACAGGATCCCTTGCCCTATTTGGCGATGGCGGAAGAAGAACTTTGGCCTAGCACCGACCGCCGTACCCCTTGGCGAGATGTGTTGAGCCGTACCAAGAGCAATCCGGCCTGGCCTTGGTTGCCGGGTAGCAAAGGCTTAGACTGGCTAAAATCCCAGGGGATCGCCCAAGGACGATGGCGAGAGGGCAGCGACGGGTGGATTGAAAAAGGCCCCTTCCCCAAAGAAAAAACATCTGTCAATATCCTCAACCAGAGCGAGGATGTTCAGACTGGAGAGATCCTGCTCACCCTTGTGCCCCGTCATGCCGGATCCCATCCCAGAGTCCATGTGGCTCCCACCGCAGCCGTCAGCGAAGTGGATCCTGTGGTGGAAGATCTGGACGTTTTTCGCACCCAAGCCCCCACCCTCTACTTTTTGGCGATTGATACCAGCGGCAGCCATGCCACAGGCGAACCGACCCGCTGGGTGGCCAAGCTCAAAGTCCGCTATCAAGTTCATGAGCTGCCGGATGAGCGCAAGGTGGAACTTGCCGTCACCCCCCCCGCAGAGATTCGCTACTCCCTAGACGGCTCCAATCCCAAAGAGGGACGTATCTATGACGAGTGGATCCCCATTCCTGATGAACAGGTGCTCTTGCAGGTGTGCGCCAAGGCAGGCGAAGCCATCAACGTCGAGACCTTCACGATTGGGGCCAAAGGGATCCAGCGAGCGGCCATTGATGAGGCCCGTCCCGCTAAGTTAGTCCGCCAAAAGCCCCGGTTTGACTCCACTCAAGCGGTGTTTGAGATGATCTCGGGTCTCAAGGATCGCCAAGGGGTGGTCTTTCATGGGGTGACTCTCAATGTGGGGGAAGGAGAACAGGCGGTACAGGTGCGTTTCAATGATCGGTCTGTGACTCCCGCTACTTTGGAGAAGGTGATTGCAGCCCTGCGGGAGCATTTGGATGAACCTGATGCCTTGGTACAGTTGACGATCCGGGATGGAGCCGATTTTGGCACTGGGTTTGACCTCAAGGCATTTGCCCAGGTTGCTAGGCTGGAGCTAACCCCCGATACGGTGGAGCAATAGATGGCTTTGGCAAGTCTTGACAACAGCTCACCCCCCAAGAGAGCACGCAAGGGATCCCCGGCTCATGCCACCCAGGGATTTGGAGTGCCTTTGACTGCTGCTCCCCATCATTTTGTGGTGAAGATCCCCCGCGCCAGCCAACAGCCGATCCAGATCACCGAGGATTTGGGGATGCACACCCAAGGGGATCAGAGCGAGCTGTTAGACCGAGTGGTGCTGGCCCGTCCGGCTTGGTCAGAGATTGCCAATCCGGTCAAGCGGATGTTTAACGAACGGCTCAAGGCTCACCAGCTCCAGCCCGGACAATGGAAGGTGGGGGATAATCGAGTTGATCGGCTGTTGGGCAAAGAGTTGTGTGTGCTGGCCTGGGCGATTGAAGACCTGGATACCGAGAAGATTGGCATCGCCCTACGCAACTGGCTGGCACTGAGACCAGAAGAAAGATGGTGGCTGTTTGGCATGACGGCTACCACGGTGGGTGCGCCTGCGGACAAGGGGCGGGGCTGGCGGGTGGCGTTGCAGTATGCTCTGGGGGATTCTCCTCAGCCGGTACTACGAGAACCTCGACGCAGCAAGACGGATCCCGGTTTTGATTCATTGCCGCTTTTTCAGGCATGAAATCTTTGCTGGAAAACGTTACCAAACGGCAATCTATTACGGAGATAACCTATGAACCATCTGGCGACAGACTATAAACACATTCAGCTTGATGAAAATCAAGTTCCGGTGATTGAAGGCAGCACCATGAAGGTGGTGGAGCTGATCACTTCGCATCTCGCCTATGGCTGGAGTCCAGAAGAACTCCATTTTCAATATCCTCACATCAGCTTGGGCAAAATCTACTCCGCCCTTGCCTACTACTGGGATCATCAAGCGGCACTTGACAGCGATATGAAACAGCGCCTGGAAAAAGCATCCCCCCCCGATCGCGCCGTATCCGCAACAGGGGATCCATTGGTCGGCCTATTTTCCGGCTCCCCAGACTTGGCTCCACGCTCCAAAGACATCTTAAGATAGGACATTCAAAACTCACGCATGGTGATGCCAATGGCTCAGACCCATTCCTTAAATATGCTTGAACGCCATCCCGATCGAGTTAGCGGGGCCTGGGTTTTTAAGGGCACCCGCGTTCCCGTATCGGCCCTGTTTGAAAATCTCAAAGACGGCGCTTCTATCGATCAGTTTCTAGAATGGTTTCCCGGTGTCTCCCGTGCTCAGGTGGAAGCGCTGCTGGACTATGAACTGACGGTGCTGGAGCAAACTGCGAGTTAATGAAAATTTTGTTCGATCAGGGTACGCCCGTACCGCTGCGGCGCTTTCTGCCAGGACACGCCATTGATACAGCTTATGAGCGGGGATGGTCAGAGATATCAAACGGCAATTTGCTCAATCAAGCAGAGCAGGGGGGTTATGAGCTGTTAATTACTACTGATCGCAACCTGCGCTATGAGCAAAATTTAGGCAACCGAAGTATTGCGATCGCCGTGCTGATGACCACCTCATGGCCTCGCATCAAGCAGCATACCGATCGCATTCAAGCGATTATCGATGCCATCCAACCCGGCACTTACCAAGAAATTCCCATTGAATAACGCGCCCACCATGCCTAACCTCACTCCCCTCTCCCTCAAAGATGCTCCCTCTCTAATCGAACGGGTGTTTCCAGCCCAGAAGATTTCGGCGGAGGCACAGAAGGAGCGCAAGGCTGGGGCGGGGCAAACTCTAACAGCTCTGGGATCCTACTGGAAGGGTCGCAAGCCGCTGATCATGGTGCGGGCAATTGTGTTGGGATGTTTGTTGCCGGTCACAGAGGATCTGGCGGCGGATCTGCGCTGTTTTGAGATGTTGATGGGGATCGATGATGCTGCCTTTGGACGACGGGAGCCAACCAAGAAGCTAAAACTCATTGAAGTTGCAGAACGCCTCACCCTGAGAAATCCCTGGGATTTCTTTGACTATACAAATCCGAAGGGATTCTACGATCCAGAAGAAATTGAGAACCTTCAATTCCCACTAGATCTCGTCAAATATCCAAAACTGAAGATTCGATGGCAGCGAGGGTTGCAAGAAGAAAAGAAGCATCGTCTCCTGGCGCAAGCATTGGAAGGGTTCACTTATGAGAAAAAGGTGGATATATGTATGAGACCTGAAGAGCTAGACCAGGAAATGCTCTATAGCCCGATTTGGAAAGATGTAAATGCCCATTTAGCCCCATTTGGAATCGAAGCATATTCCCACGAACAACTGACAACACAACTCGGGATCCTGCGCTATGGGCATCGTCCTAAGGTAGGAGATACGTTTTGTGGGGGTGGATCCATTCCGTTTGAGGCGGCGCGGTTGGGGTGTGATG
>JBHJNR010000034.1:0-2666 GCA_050330615.1 Cyanophyceae cyanobacterium | reverse complement strand
TTCTCCGTATTTTCAAGTATCCTTATGCAGTATTAAGCACCGAGGTCACCATGGTAATCTCTACTCAGGTTGTACCCATTGCCATCAATACCCATGTGCGATATCGAGGTTATGACTTCGAAGTTTTGGCCTGTTGTGGCCATCATATTTTGCGGGTCAAGCAGATTTACCAGGATATTGCAGCCTGTGTCGCTGCAGATCAAACTACTACCTATGTGATTCCCGATCGTTTGATATGGATCCCGATCCAAGATTTGGAGCCTCTCACCCTCGCCGAGCTGAGGCAAGTCCTCCCGCTGTCTGCCCCTGCAAAATCAGTCTCTCCCCAGCAATCTCAACCTCAATCCACCCCGAAAGGCGTTGAGATCGCGTCTACTCCCGCAACGGCAAAAGTCCAGACCCAAATGCCGGTTGCGATTATGTCTCATTCTTTAGCTCCAAAGTTGACTAATCAGATGTCTATTCAAGTATCAGGATCCCAGCCCGTCGACTCCCAGCGCCGGGTGTTGATCAACCAGTCGGATCAGTTGCAGCGCAAGCTCTGGCGCTTTGCCCTCAAGTCTCAGGGGGTCACGGTGCTTATGGCAGATCTTCAGCAGCCGTTGATGGAACAGATTGAGACCCATCAGCCCCATCTCCTGATTCAAGAGATGAACACAACCCAGTTCAATCCCTACGAGTTTTGTCGAGAGTGCCGGATTCTCAAGCCTAAACTGGCTATTATTTTGACCCAATACTCTGATCGAGCCATTGTTGAAGGGGAGAAACGCTGGGCAACCTCTCAAGGAGCAGCAGATATCATTGCTGATTTGAGACCAACAGTTGAGGCTTTGATTCCTTCAGTAGTTTATGTATTGGGTCGTTTGGGATTGCCTAGCCCCGATATGGATGCCTTGAGACAATCCCTGAATCCTGCCCGCCGAACCCTAGGTAGTCCCGTCACGTCTGGTAGCCAACTCCTGTTGCCAGCTGTCTCAGATCAGCCAGAAACAGAACCTCGCAGCCGTAATCTCTTGACCGGATTATTTCAGATGTTGGGGTTTCCCCCCCAACAAGCGGAGACTTCAACACTAGAGCAAAATCAGAGTAAGGATGAGGAATCATCCCCCCAGGAATCTCAATCTTTTTGGCACCGAAAACTCTGGTGAAGGCAGAGAGTCCAAGGAGGAGTAGTGGCGTAAATCTATCAACTGCAGCCAAAGGGTAAATAGATTACCGCGAATGAGTCCTAGACACTGAGAAAATGTGAGATCAACAGGGATCCCCCAATCAGGACAAAGCCAACCCCTGCCCCCAATTTGATTAAACGGGGTGGGATCCGGCGTGCCACCCAACTACCGGCCCACACCCCAATCAAGCTGGTTAACACCAAAGCCAGGGCAGCACCACTGAAGGTCAGCCAAATATTGTGGGTTTCGGCGCTCAAAAGCAAGGTGGCCAATTGGGTTTTGTCCCCCATCTCAGCCACCAGAATGGAACCAAAGCTGAGCAAGCCTGCCTTGAGGAGAGACTTGGGCAGGGATCCCTCGGCAAAGTGGGGGGGATTTGGGGAAGAGGTCGAATCTGCTGAAGGTGAGTCAGAAGCAGGCATGACAAAGGGCAGAGAGGGACAGAGTAGGCTCAAGCCAGGAACGCACCTAGAAGAACCCAGGCAAGATATCCACTAGATCTCCAAGGCGGTCGCCAGCACAGCTGACCAATTCTCGCCCATCGGGGCCTGTGGGAGTCAGGCTGAGGGTAGCGGTGCCGTCGGGGCCAATGGGGGTTGTGATCGCCCCAGTTGCCGGGGTACCAGAAGCGGCGACCACAAAGGTGCCTGTGACCTCAAATTGATAGGCTTCAGCCCGATAGGCGATGGGATCACTCAAGGCTTTGTTTGAGCTGGAACCAATGATAGGCAAATCTAACGTGGTGAGATTGGCGGCTTTGAGACCGACATAGAGAGCAGAGCCCAACTGGTTGCAGATTGTAATCACCACAGGGGATTCGGGAGAGGCGCTCGTGTCCAAGAAAACGTTGATCGGTTGAGTCGTGGTAGGGGCGACGGTAAGGGTTGTTTCAGAAGCAAACACTTGCCCTGATCGATCTCGGATTGAAAACCGCAGCAGGCTATTAAAGGGGAGCATCGAGGAGACATACAGGCTAAAGCGATCAGTGCCCGCCCGCCCAGGGATTGTGGTTTGGTTGGGGACATAGGCCAAAGCTGCCCGACTTTGCCAACCCGTGATGGGAGCATAAGGAGCCAAGGGATCCAGAGGTTGGGGGGGATCCTGGGGCATCGCTGCGGGAATGCCATCGCCATCGAGGTCTGGCCCATTGCCTAAGAAAGCCACCGCCCGTTGGGTAAAAACCGTGTTGTTGAGTCGATCGACAATCACGGGTTGCTCTTCAGCCAGCCCCGCATTGGTGGCAAAAACATTAAGGGGATCCCGAAATAAGAGATCATCCCGTTCCCGCCGGACATCAAATTCCACAAAGCCGCCTACTTCACCCGCAACCAAGTCGGTCTGGACAACGTTATCCGCCAGGAGAAGGGCTAGTTCGATGGGGCCAAGCTGAGTGGACTCCCCACAGGCTGCCAACCCAAAAGTGGATCCCAGTAGTCCGACTCCTGTGAGAGCCAGCGCCGACCATCGCTTTGACCGAAGGAGTTGACCCTGTTGTTG
>JBHJNR010000033.1:0-9327 GCA_050330615.1 Cyanophyceae cyanobacterium | reverse complement strand
AACGGACGTGGAGGAACGCATAAGTCTGGCTTGCCAGCAGCATCCGGTGAAGCGTCAACCTGTCGGGACGGCCAGCAATTGCAACTGCTATTGTTTGCCTAAACCGAATCCTCGGCCTTAAAGGCCGGGGAGGATGTCAAAGATCTCCTCGAACAATAGGGGATCCATAGCCCGCTCTATCCTCATCCACCCAGCCCCCACCAGGGATCCCATTCTTGTTATGTCCCCAAACACTCCTGCTTTGCGCCCCGAGACCCTGGCCATCCATGCGGGCCGACAGCCGGATCCCGCCACTGGTGCCGTGGTGACTCCTATCCATCTCTCCTCCACTTTCCAGCGAGATGCTGATGGCAGCTATCCCCACGGCTACAGCTATTCCCGCGCAAACAACCCCAATCGGCAGGCACTGGAAGCCTGTCTGACCCAGTTGGAAGGGGGCGACGTAGGGGTGGCCTTTGCCTCAGGGGTGGCCGCCACGATGGCAGTATTACAGACCCTCAAGGCCGGAGATCATGTCATCCTGCCCCAAGATGCCTATCACGGCACCCGCCATTTGCTCCGGGATCTCTTTCAACGCTGGACTCTCAGCACCACGGTGGTGGATATGCGGGATCCCTTGGTGGTCAAAGCTGCCCTCCAATCCAATACCCGCTTGATCTGGGTGGAAACCCCCTCCAACCCCATGCTGCAACTGGTGGATATCGCCGCTATTGCGGCTATCGCCCACAGTGTGGGTGCCCTCTGCGCCTGCGACAACACCTGGGCCACCCCTTTGTTGCAGAGACCCTTGGAATTGGGAGCAGACCTGGTGGTTCATTCCACCACCAAGTACTTGGGGGGACACAGCGATGTGTTGGGAGGTGCGGTGATTGTGGGGGATAACCCCGAGCTAGCCCAGAGCCTCCGGCAGATCCAGATGGCGGGTGGAGCGGTGCCATCACCCTTTGATTGCTGGCTGGGTTTGCGTGGGATCCAAACCATGCCCTATCGAATGCGGGGGCATTGTGACAATGCGGGGCAGGTGGCCCAGTTTTTGGCACAGCATCCCCAGGTGTCTGCCGTTCACTATCCCGGATTGCCTCAGCATCCCCAATACCAGCTGGCTCAACAGCAGATGCAGGGGTTCGGCGGTATGGTTTCGGCTCAGATCAAGGGCGGTGCTGCTGCGGCTTTTCGGATGCTGGCCCATCTGACCATTTTCACCCGTGCCACCAGCTTGGGTGGGGTCGAAAGCCTGATCGAACATCGCGCCTCCACCGAAGGGCCGGGATCCCTGACCCCTGACGATCTGGTGCGGATCTCGGTGGGGTTGGAGCATCCTCAGGATTTGATCGACGATTTGGCCCAGGCGTTGGCTCATTTGGAGGGGGCGGGGAAGTTGGACTAAGGCTGGGGTTGTGAAGAAAGGTTTTGCTGGTGGCTCCAATCCCAATTCCCTTTGGGCAAAAATGCCAGAGTGGGATCCCGACGAGTTGAGGTCAACCCATGGCTATAGCCAGCACCAATCCCGCCACTGGCGAGGTGATCCAGACTTTTGAGCCGCTCACTGACACCGATCTAGAGCAGAAGGTGGCCCGCGCTCAACGGGTGTTTGAGACCTATCGCCGTACCCTGATCCCCCAGCGCTCCCGTTGGATGCGGCAGGTGAGCGAGATCCTGTTGGAGCGGCGGCAGGAGTATGGATCCCTGATCACGCTGGAGATGGGCAAAACCCTCCGCTCAGCCATTGCAGAAGTGGAAAAATCTGCCTTGGTCTGTCGCTTTTATGCTGACCAAGCTGCCGAGTTTTTAGCCGATCGGCAAGTCTCCACCGAGGCCAGCCTTAGCGCCATTCGCTACCAACCCCTCGGGATCCTGTTGGCGGTGATGCCCTGGAATTTCCCCTTTTGGCAGGTGTTGCGCTGTGCTGCTCCGGCTCTAATGGCGGGCAATACTCTGTTGCTCAAGCACGCCTCCAATGTGCCCCAGTCGGCCTTGGCCATTCAGGATCTCTTTGAGCAGGCGGGGTTTCCCGAGGGATCCCTGCAAACGCTGCTGATCGGTGCTGACCGGGTGGCAGGGCTGATGGCAGATGAGCGGATCAAAGCCGCTACCCTAACCGGCAGTGAATCGGCAGGCGCGAGTTTGGCCCAACAGGCGGGCACCCACCTTAAAAAGACGGTGCTGGAATTGGGAGGCAGCGATCCCTTCATCGTTTTGCCCAGCGCCAATCTCGATCAGGCGGTGCAGTCTGCCGTTGCGGCGCGGCTGATCAGCAATGGCCAATCCTGCATTGCCGCCAAGCGATTTATCATTCACGAGAAGATCGCCGAGGATTTTGAGGCCCGCCTTTTATATGCCTATCGCCAGCTCAAACTGGGGGATCCCAGGCTGGCGGATACGGATGTCGGCCCCTTAGCCACCCCCACCATTCGAGAGGAGGTGCATGGACAGGTGCAAAAGCTGTTGGCGGCGGGATCCACGCTGCTGCTAGGGGGCATCCTTCCGGCGGGCCAGGGCAATTATTACCCCCCCACCCTGATCACTGGGATCCCATTGGATTGCCCCGTGGCCCAAGAGGAGATTTTTGGGCCGGTGGCGATGTTATTTCGGGTGCCTAACATTGAGGCGGCGATCAGCTTGGCCAATAGTACCTCGTTTGGTCTGGGGGCCAGTGCCTGGACGACTGAGCCACAGGAGCAGATGGCATTGCTAGAAGATCTGGCGGCTGGGTCAGTGTTTATCAACAGCATCGTCAAATCGGATCCCCGCCTGCCTTTTGGTGGGATCAAACGCTCGGGCTATGGACGCGAGTTGGGGAGAGAAGGGATCCTAGAGTTTGTCAATACCAAGACCCTTTGGATCCAGTAGCCTGACCCTGGATCCAGTTCCGTCCTAGGGAATATGCATACCAATTGATAGCCAACGAAGGGATCAGGGTTTCAACGATCAGTACCCTTTAAGATGCCGCTACTTATTACGAAAAAATTCAGCGTATGGGTTTGCCCTGGGACTTTAGACAGAGACGGTGAGGGTCTGGGATCCAAAGGGAATGGTACAGGGATCCAGGGTGATGGGCAGGTTGGAGCGGGATTGAGCCAGGATGCGGCCATCGGTGAAGCTGCCTGTCCAGGCGACGGCGTAGTTGGGGCTGAGGATGGGCAAGGCGGTGCTGAATAGATCTGTTTCCACTAGATTGATCTGCCGGGGGACAAATCCGGGCAGGGGTACCTCAATCAAAAGGCTGGGGGTAGGGGCAGAGGGATCCATTGATTCTGGTGAGAGGGGAACTTGAGAGCCGTCACCCCACAGCTAGAGAGCAACAGCACAGTACCAATCGGGATCCAAAGTATGGTGGGGCACATGGGGGGTGCCTCTATCGAGATGAAGTAAGTTATTGGGGATTTTGTTTTTGATTTAATTCTTCGCAAAGCAAATATCCCCTCACAAAGTTAATCACTTCTAATCCATTGATCAGCGATCACCCTGGCAACCCATCCCGACACGACTCGAAAGGGGGACGGGATCTGATAGGCTGTGGATTGCCAAAATCCTGTGATGACCGTGACATCATCCCAGCCTGGCAGTTGTTTATCCTCTACATCCCCCAAACATGGCAGAGCGCACCCACTACTGCGGTTCCTTGACATCCGCCCAGATCGACACCACAGTAACGCTCTATGGCTGGATCGACCGTCGCCGTGATCATGGTGGCGTCATCTTCTTAGATCTGCGGGATCGCAGTGGCGTGGTGCAGTTGGTCAGCGACCCCCAAAAGACCCCTGACTCCTATGGCACAGCAGCAGAAGTCCGCAACGAATATGTAGTCCGAATTCAGGGCACCGTCCAGCGGCGACCCGATGAATCCCTCAATCCCAAACTACCCACCGGCGAGGTGGAGATCTATGCCCAGCAGATCGAGATCCTCAATCGGGTTAGCCGCCAGATTCCCTTCCCCATCTCAGGTGAAGAGGCCGAGCAAACCCGTGAAGATGTGCGGCTGCGCTATCGCTATCTAGATCTGCGCCGCGAAGGCATGTCTCGCAACCTCCGCCTGCGGCACCAAGTGGTCAAAGCAATGCGCCGCTTCTTAGAAGATCAAGAGGACTTTATAGAAGTCGAAACCCCAATCCTGACCCGCTCCACCCCAGAAGGAGCACGAGATTATTTGGTCCCCAGTCGGGTCAATGCCGGGGAGTGGTTTGCCCTACCCCAATCCCCCCAGTTGTTTAAGCAATTGCTGATGGTGGCAGGCATGGATCGCTACTACCAAATCGCCCGCTGCTTTCGAGACGAAGACTTGCGGGCAGATCGGCAACCCGAGTTTACCCAGTTGGATATGGAGATGAGCTTCCTGAGCCAGGAGCAAATTCTCGACCTCAACGAACGACTGATCTGCCATATCTTTCAGTCCGTCCAAGGGATCCCGTTGCAACGTCCCTTCCCCCGCATCACCTATGCCGAAGCCATGTCCCGCTATGGCTCCGACCGCCCCGATACCCGCTTTGGCCTAGAGCTGGTGGACTTGGGAGATCTGTTTGCCGGATCCAGCTTCAAGGTGTTTGCCAAAGTGCTGGCGGATGGGGGATCCATCAAGGCTATCTGTGTGGAGGGGGGCGATGCCAAGATCTCCAACACCCGCATCAAACCGGGTGGCGACCTGTTTAAGGTGGTGACCCAGTATGGGGCAGGAGGCTTAGCCTTCATTCGGATCCGGGAGGGCAATAGCCTCGACACCATCGGCGCGCTCAAAGATGCCCTCACCCCCGACCTTCAGGCCACCCTGCTAGAACGGACAGGGGCCAAACCAGGCGATATCCTGCTGTTTGGGGCCGGAGCCACCCCCATCGTCCACGAATCCCTCAACCGTCTGCGCCTCCATCTGGGGCAAGAACTGGGGTTGATCCCACCGGATGCCCTCAATCTGCTCTGGGTGACTGAGTTCCCCATGTTTGAGTTCAATCAAGATGAGAACCGCTATGAGGCGCTGCATCATCCCTTCACCGCCCCCCATCCCGACGATCTGGCCGATCTGACCACCGCCCGCGCTCAAGCCTACGACTTGGTCTGGAATGGCATCGAGATTGGCGGGGGATCCCTGCGAATCTTCCAGCGGGATGTGCAGGAGCGGGTGTTTGCCACCATTGGCCTGTCAGATGCCGAAGCCCAAGAAAAATTTGGCTTTTTGCTGGAGGCTTTCGAGTTTGGCACTCCCCCCCACGGTGGCATCGCCTACGGCCTTGACCGCATGGTGATGTTGATGGCCGGAGAGGACTCGATCCGCAATGTGATTGCCTTCCCCAAAACCCAACAAGCCCGTTGCCTGCTGACTGGAGCACCCTCCAGCGTGGCGGCCAAACAGTTGAAGGAGTTGCATGTGGTCAATACCCTGCCAGAGCCGGATCCCGCCCCATAAGGTTGTGTCCCAGCCCAACATCGAGCTGTTTGCCTATCGTTCTTGCCCCCTCACCTTGTTGCTGCTGCTGTTGTGATCAAAGTCGTCGTCATCTTGGGCACTCGCCCCGAAGCTATTAAATTGGCTCCGGTGATCTTGGCCTTGCAGCAAGCCGCCGGGATCCATTTGGAGGTAGCCCTCACCGGGCAGCATCGGGAGATGGTGGATCAGGTGATGGCCTTGTTTGGTATCCAGGCGGATGTCAATCTCGATATCATGCAGCCTCGCCAAAGCCTGACGGACATCACAGAACGCAGTTTGCGCGGCTTGGATGACTATTTGCAGGGATCCCAGCCTGATTGGGTGGTGGTGCAAGGAGATACCACGACGGCATTTGCCGCAGCGTTGGCCGCTTTTTATCAACGGATCCCTGTTGCCCATGTGGAGGCCGGACTCCGCACTCATGATCTGCTGGATCCCTTCCCCGAAGAAGCCAATCGGAGACTGATCTCGCAGTTGGCCACCCTTCACTTTGCCCCGACTACGCAGGCGGTGGATAACCTCAAGCGGGCCAATGTGGTGGGGCAGGTGATCCTGACCGGCAATACGGTGATCGATGCGTTGTTGACGGTGGCCAGCCAGGATCCCGTCTGTGAGATCAAAGGGCTGGATTGGTCGCGCCATCGAGTCTTGTTGGCCACATTGCATCGGCGAGAAAACTGGGGATCCCCGTTGGAAGCCATTGCCAACGCCCTGTTGGAGATCTTGGCCCAAGCTCCTGATGTGGCAATTGTCATCCCGCTCCATCGCAACCCCACCGTTCGTGAGCCGCTCCAGGCCAAACTGGGATCCCATCCCCGCGTCTTCTTGACCGAGCCGATGGACTACCGCGCCTGGGTGGGGGCCATGAAACAATGCCACCTGATCCTCAGCGACTCCGGGGGTATCCAAGAGGAGGCTCCTGCCTTGGGCAAGCCCGTTTTGGTTCTGCGCCGCACCACCGAAAGACCAGAGGCGATTGCCGCAGGCACTGCTCAGCTAGCGGGCACCGATCCCGAGGTGATCGTCCCCACAGTTCTCAACCTCCTTCGTAATCCTGACCTCTATAACCGCATGGCTCACGCCAATAATCCGTTCGGAGATGGCACAGCGTCACAACAGATTGTCTCTGCCCTGCTCAACACCCCCCTTCCTCGCCACTAGAGGGTAGTCGCCGCCTACGCCTAGCTGCCTACGAGGGCTCCAGGGGCGTGATGCCGTGGCCCCCAGCCGCTCCCGTTGTTCACTCCGGCATCGGCAGACACGCTAAGCGAGGGGCTTCTGCCCCCGCAGCAAACCATAACGGATCAGCCCTGTTGCATAGCCTTCTTTCATCAGCCCCAAGGCAAAAGCCCCCTGGATCGTTGTCCAGCCAGAGGTCAACAACGCCCACCAAACCTTGGGATCCCAGGCTGAATCGATCACCACTTGCCAAAAAGGAGCCACTTCCTCTGACCAATCGGCGGTCTTGATCTGCTCAAATCCCAGCTCTTGGGCGATGGCGGTGTAGGCGGGCAAACTGATCACATAGGGCAGGCAATAAACATCGTAGATCCGCTGCAACAGAGCCTCATCCTGGGCTGAGCGGGGTGCAGGCTGGTGACACCAGGTGGCCATCAACAGGATCCCGCCCGGTTTCAAAACCCGGTAGCACTCCGCCAAGAACCGCTCTTTGTTAGGCATATGTTCGCCACTTTCTAGCGTCCAGACCAAATCAAAGGATCCATCAGAAAAAGGCATCGCCAAAGCATCGGCCACTTGGAATGAAGCTTGTCCATACAGTTCTCGCGACTGGGCCCGCTCCGTGGCCCGTCGAGCTTGCACAGGGCTGAGGGTGATGCCCACCGCTTGGGCCTGAAAATGTTGAGCCAGCACCAACGTACTGCCGCCAATGCCACAGCCGACATCGATAATCTGAGCCGGGGATCCCACCTCCCCCCAGGCCAACAGCTCGCCAATGAGATCCACCTGGGCTTGGTAGCGATTTTTGGTCAGCCGATTCGGATCCGCCAGCTCATAGTAGCCGTGGTGCATATGCTCACCCCAAACCTGCTCCCATAGGCCAGAGGAGGCATCATAAAACCGTTGAATCTTGCCATTCAGGGTCTGATCGTCGAGAGACTTGAGGCTTGGGATCCCAGCAGACATGGACACAGGCTTACACTCCATAAATCATCATTTTGGCTGATCTGAGCCAACACTCCCGCTCTAGAGAGGGGCTTGGGCCATTGCTGTCTGATAATTCTTTTCATTCGCTTTGGCTGATTTTAATAAATCGACGATGGGAGCCGGATAATCCACACCAATCTGCACCCCAAAGTGCTTTTGTTGATCGCGGCTGAGGCGATGGGGCTCATGGACTAGATCCCCTGGGATCCCTTGCAAAGCGGGCAACCAATGGTGCAGATAATCGCCACTGGGATCATACTCACGGGATTGCTTGGGACTATTGAAATACCGGAACCCTCTGGCATCATTGCCCACCCCCGCCGTGTAGTTCCAATTGCCCCAATTGCTGCAAACGTCATAATCCACCAGTTGTGATTCAAACCACTCTGCCCCCATTCGCCAGTCAATGCCTAAGTTCTTGGTCAAAAAACTGCCGACATTTTGGCGACCGCGATTGGACATAAAGCCACTCACCAACAGCTCTTGCATGTTGGCATCCACCAGAGGATAGCCTGTCTCTCCCTGTCGCCACAGCTCAAAGCGCGGCCAATCCTGCTGCCACGGCAACGGGATCCCTTGCAGTCCCTCGGGTCGAAACAGCTTGTGGCCATGCTTGGCGGTGATCAGACGAAAATAATCTCGCCACAACAACTCAAAAACTAGCCAATAGGTGGAATCATTGCGAGTTCGAGTCTCTTCATACTGTTGAACTTGCTGGTATACATAGCGTGGGGAAACACAGCCTAATGCCAGCCAAGGGGATAATTTGGAACTATCCTCAGGATTCAACATCCCATTGCGGGTTTCTTTATAGATTTTGAGCCGATCTTGCTCCCAAAAATAGGATTCAATTCGAGCTTTTGCCCCTGTTTCTCCTCCGATAAAATCATTGAGGATCCGAGGATCCTGTGGGAGTTCTGGCAACCCCAGATCAGCCAGAGTCGGCAAGTCTCCCAAGCGGATGTCGGCAGGGAGGGGGGGGAACCGCGTGGGGCTCACGAAGAGGGGACGGGGCAGGGCAACCGATTCAGCTTTTTTGCGAAAACTGGTGAAAACCTCTGGGATCCTGTGGATGGGAAACGGTAGATCATCAGGATGCAGCAGGGTATGTCCCCAAAACAGCTTTAAGGGGCACTGCCCCAAAGCCTGAAGCGATTGCGCAAGGGCGGACTCCACCTGCTGTTCTTCTGTCCCTACCTCGGTATGGGCGTAGATGGCCTCTGCTCGATAGGTTTGAGCCAGTTGGGGTAGGACGGTTTCGGGATGTCCCTGGCAGATCATCAGATTACTGCCCAAATCTCGCAGATTCGCTCGCAAATCCGCCAGACTTTCTAGCAAAAAATGAGCCCGATGGGATCCCGTTTTGGTAAAGCCGAACCCTGTTTTGGCCGTGGGGCCAATCTGGCGGGGATCCAAGCAATAGACGGGGATCAGCTCAGCATTTTCGCGGCAAGCCCGATATAACGGCTCATGATCGTGGATACGCAGATCAGTACGGTACCAGATAAGGATTCGGGCCATGGGCAGGCAAACCAGCGAAGTGACAGGGCCGCATGGGTCAGTTCGGCCCCAAGAGAAGGTCTGTCCCAGTATGCCGGATCCCGCCCTTGATTCCTACTGTGAGCGATATCATCAGATCTCAGCCATAAGTCTAGGTGAGACTGCCCTTGCTCCTCAGATAATCTGGGGTAGAGCGATCTGTAGACATGAGGTTAGTCCGATGGGATCCCATACACATCAGCCGA
>JBHJNR010000032.1:0-11202 GCA_050330615.1 Cyanophyceae cyanobacterium | reverse complement strand
GCAGCGAACTCTTCTTGCAAGCGTTGCAGGGTGGCCAAGTCTTCACGAGAGACTTTGTCAGCCAAGCCAGCAGCGATCAATTCATTGATGCGATCCAAGCAAGCATTCATACCAGCGGCAAACTCAAAGCGAGTCATCGCCCGGTTGCCACGGTAGGTGCGGTCAGGATAACCAGCGATGCAGCCGTAACGTTCCACCAATGATTGCAGAGCTTGGAACGCCCAGTCGGTGGGCTGCACATCAGACAATTCAGAAATAGCGGTCACAGGGCCGGAGGCTTGAGCCAAAGCCGGAGCCTGCATCAGACCAGGTGTCAAAACTGCTGCCGCACCCAAAGTGCCAGCTAACAGAGATTTCCAGTAATTCGCGGGCATGTTTCTCTCCTTGTTCTACGTCCTCACAATGGGCGTAATACCTTGCCCACCATCCTTAACTATATCCGCAACTCCGATTTGGGGTAGAGACTCAACAATTAAGGAGCTCTACGGTGAGTGCAGTCATATAGCAAGTCAGGAAAGGTAGGGGATCACCCCAATCAAACTGACTATCACTTTACACAGAATTGCGCCTGAGACTCAACGCCTCCAACACAAAACGGTGGTAAGAGCCTTGGCCCCCATACTCATACTGATAACTGTACACCAGGGATCCGGCCCTGACTAGCTATTGGTATAAAACTCCCCAAGATCTGTGGATGACCCCTGTTTTCTGGTCTAGAGAGGCTAAAGCCTTAGCCAGCCGGGATCCCAGTTCTATGACTACTGCTCTTTATCGATGGGTTTCGGTCATGTCATGACCTTCTCATCATTTTTTTAATTTTTGGGGTTAATCTCCAGTCTGAATCTAGCCAGTCTGATCTAGACTGACGGCTCGGCTCGCTATCGCCCTCTAGCCCGATAACTGGTTACACTTCTTAGCCAACAGCTTCTAAAGAGCGCGATAGACTGCAAAATAACCCTGTTGGGCACTATTGCTCAACAGCAATCCACACCCCTAGCAACCGCGCCCTATGACTCAAACGACGCCACGCGCCCAGGCCCAAGCTCGGGTGCCTTCTGAGACAATCTTGACCCCTCGCTTCTATACGACTGATTTTGAGTCGATGGGCAAGATAGACACCAGTGCCTACGCTGAAGACTTTGAGGCCGTCCTGCGGGAGTTTCGCACCGACTACAATCGCCATCACTTTGTCCGGGGTGATGAGTTTAACCAAGATTGGGAGCAGTTGGATCCCGAAGCCCGCAAACTGTTTGTGGAGTTTCTAGAGCGTTCATGCACCGCAGAATTTTCGGGCTTTTTGCTCTACAAAGAGCTCTCCCGCAAACTCAAAGATACCAATCCGGTATTGGCGGAGTGCTTTGCTCTGATGAGCCGTGATGAGGCCCGTCATGCTGGCTTCCTCAATCGGGCCATGGGAGATTTTAATCTGGCTCTGGATTTGAGCTTTTTGACCAAAAACAAGAGCTACACCCATTTCGCCCCCCGTTTCATCTTTTATGCCACCTATCTATCGGAGAAGATTGGCTACTGGCGCTATATCTTGATCTATCGGCACCTAGAACAGCGGCCCGAATGCCGTCTCTACCCGATCTTCAACTTCTTTAAGAACTGGTGCCAAGACGAGAGCCGCCACGGTGACTTCTTTGCTTTGATGTTGCAAAGCCAGTCTCACCTGACCCAAGGATGGATTGCTCGGCTGTGGTGCCGCTTCTTTTTGCTCAGCGTATTTGTCACCATGTACCTCAACGATGTGGGGGAACGACCCGAGTTCTATCAGATGTTAGGTCTAGATCCGGCAGAGTATGACATGGAAGTGATCCGCCGCACCAATGCCGATGCAGGCAAAGTATTCCCGGTGGAGTTGGATGTGGAGCATCCCGACTTTGTGGGGAGATTAGAAAAGGTGCGGGCCAATAATCTCCAATTGCGGGAGATCGCTCAGGGATCCGGTGGGTTCAAAACCCTACGCAAAGTGCCCCTCTATGTGGCCAATGGCTATCAGTTCATCCGCCTCTATGGTCTCAAGCCTCGCCCCAGTGCCATCACCCAGCAGGGATCCCCGGTGCCAGAGTCAGGCCTACAGCCAGCCTAAGAGTGAGAGTAGGGGGAGCAGAGGGTTTGATAGGCTGAAGACAGGTTGGAGCTGAACCAAGAACTGTTAGGGTTTGCACCCTTGACTTGGATGAAAAAGTGATAGGGCTAAGGCCATATAATCGCTGCCTGATCGTCCCTTCATCCTCAATCCCCTTTGCCCCCTTCCGAGAGCCACTGTCTATGGATATCACGCTGCAATTAATCTCCATCTTCACCTTGGCTGCCCTGAGCCTACTGGGATGGGGATTTTTTCGTGCCCGCCAACGGGGGAAGGCGGCGATGTTGATGTGGATCCAGGGATCCATGCTGTTGATGCCGTGGCTGGTGTTTTTGGGGTTGTTAGCGTTTGGGATCTATCTCAACGTGGCAGGCTTTTTGGCTCTGTTGGTCGTGTTTACTGGCATCTACATCGGTCTTGGTCGTCGAGTGCGCTCAATTGTGGCTCAGATGCCCCCCGCTCCTAAAGCGGCTACCCCTCCCGGTGAGGGCGAGGATGTCCCATTAGCAGAGAAGGCCGATCAGGAGACAGACCTCATACCCCAGATGTCGGCAGCAGATATTGATGCCATTCAGGGGATATTTGGCATTGACACTTTTTTTGCTACTGAGGCGATTCCGTATGGGGAAGGGGCAATCTTTAAGGGCAATCTGCGCGGGGATCCCGAGGTGATCTTGGCTCAGTTACAGCCTAAGTTGGCCGAGATTGTTGGCGATCGCTACCAGCTCTACTTGGTGGAGGATGTACGGGAAAAGCCCGCCATGGTGGTGTTGCCCACCGAGGCCGTCAACCCTCGGGCCAGCACAGGGGCCAAAGTTCTGGCCGGAATCCTATTTGCCATGAGTGGGTTCTCCACCCTAGAGGTAGGGGCCAATCTGTTGGGATTTCGATTGCTGGAGAATTGGCAGGGATGGCCCTTGGCCTTGCCTTTTTCGGCTGGCATTATGGGGATCCTGCTGTTGCATGAATCAGGACATCGCTGGATGGCAGGTCGCTATGGGGTACGCCTGAGCCCAGCTTTTGTGGTGCCCAGCTTTGGCATTGGCACCTTGGGATCCCTGAATCGGATCGAGTCACCTGTGCCCACCCGCAAAGCTCTGTTTGATATTGCCTTTGCCGGGCCAGCCGTGGGGGGCGTCGTTTCGCTAGCAGTATTGCTGCTGGGCCTGCTCTTATCGGGGGGTGAAGGAGATTTGGTGGTGCCTACTTCCCTACTCACTAACTCGGTATTGGTGGCATCACTGACGCGGTTGATCTTAGGGTCTAGTGTGGGGGCAGAGGTGGTTGGGATCCATCCGTTGGTGGCGATTGGTTGGATAAGCTTGGGGGTAACAGCCTTGAGTCTGCTCCCCGCTGGACAACTGGATGGCGGACGTATGGTACAGGCGGTTTATGGCCGCAAATTGGCGGGGCGAGCCACCTTTGTCTCTTTGATCTTGCTGGGGGTGGCGGCATTGAGCAATGTGTTAGCCCTCTACTGGGCTTTGTTGATCTTGTTCATCGTCCGGGAGCCCGAGCGTCCGCCCCAAAATGAATTGACCCCAACTGATGATCTTCGAGACGGCCTCACGTTGGTGGCTCTGTTTTTGGTGGCGACAATACTTCTGCCAGTGCCGCCAGCATTGGCTGGGATCCTTCATTTGGGTGGTTAGGGCATTTGTACTATTGGGGGACGTGAGGTGATTCCACAAAAAATCCCCGCATCCAAAGGATCCAGGGATAAGGATTGCTTCACCAACCAGGGTCTTGTCTCAACTCACAGACTAGCGGCTTACTTGCACAAGAGTGTCGGGGGCCAAAAAGTGGTTGAGGTGGTAGGCACGCTCCTCAGTTTTC
Source organism: Cyanophyceae cyanobacterium (assembly GCA_050330615.1). Lineage (GTDB taxonomy): Bacteria > Cyanobacteriota > Cyanobacteriia > Thermostichales > Thermostichaceae > JAAUUM01. The sequence continues at coordinate 7,274 of JBHJNR010000032.1, read as the reverse complement.
AGCAAGATTTGTTCTAGGAGATACCGGGTACCCCGATCCCCTAGGCTTTCTGCTTGGGCTGCTTGGCTACGCAGCACGGCGAGTACAGCCTGCTCAGCCGTCAAATCATGCTCAATCATGGCTCGGCAGGCGTACACCCCATCCGGTTCTGGGGTAAAACAGCAGAGTTCTGCCAATTTGGTAAAGCTGGCTACCGGCACACCGCCCAGCCCATCCAGCCGTTCACCGATATCGTGAACATGGCCTTGCACATCCCCAAAGCTCTCTTGGAAATACTCATGCAATGAGTAGAACTCGGCCCCTTCCACTACAAAATGATGCTTTTGGTACTGCAAATAGAGAGCCTGAAAGCTGGCCAACAAGATGTTGAGTCCTTCACAAACTGGAGCAGTGACGCTGCCATCCAACAACACAGGATTAGGAGCGATGTGGTCGAAGGCTTGTAGAGGTGTATGTGCAGTGGTTTGAACAGTGGCCATGAGCAGGATCCTTCTTGACAGCGTACTATTCCTTCACCATAGCAGCGGAATCTAATCCTGAAAAGCTGATTAAGCAAGGGTCTCAGGCAACAATGACTATTTTTTCTCAATAAGTAAAGCGATGGAATCTGGCAGGTTCTCACCCTTCAAAATCTTGAAAAAGGGATGAGGATCAGAGCACCAAGAGTGTGGGGATAGGCTTCGGTTAGGATCCCTGACAATCTCTAGCAGCAGGCGACTGACCCTTTTTTTTCTGCGGCATGGCAGTGAGCTCGGATGACGGTTCTATCTAAACGATAAAGGGTTCGATGAAAGGGGACGACTTTTGCCAATCCATCTAGGTCATCTCCCTTTCCCCAAAACCTATATAAATAATCTGTCCACTTCCCTGCTCAACTGTCACCTGATCTTTTGGCGCGCAACACAAGCTGGGATCAATAAATCCCGGAACGACCTAAGGCCAGACCCACCGCCAACATCCCAAACACCAAGAATGGTTGAGCGCTGGCTTGATACTTCACATCATTTTTCAAGGGATCCCTGAGGAAGTACATATCCTGAAAAACAATTTGGGGAATGATCAACAACACCAAGATGGATCCATACAACTGCAATCCAGCCCCGACCAAGAACGATGCCATGCTGAACTGAAACAGATCGATCATCAAAACCGAGATCCAAGCCGCAGCCTGCACCCCAAACATGACTGGAATCGAGGCCAAGCCAAATTGCCGATCTCCCTCAATGCTCTTGAAGTCATTGACCACAGCGATGCCCAAGCCCGCAAAGCTATAGAGCAGGGTGACAATCACCACCGTCCAATTGAGCTGCCCAAACAGAGCGTGGCCGGTCCACCAGGGCAAGGCGATATAACTGGCTCCCAGAGCATAGTTTCCCAGCCAACCATTTTGCTTTAGTTTCAGGGGTGGCGCAGAGTAGATATAGGCCACCAAAGCCCCTCCCAGAGCCAAACAGGTAATCGAGGGGAAGTCATGGCCCTGGTACCAATCCAGCCCGTAGGCTAGAGCGACACCTGCAAACAGAAGCACCCACATCTGAATCACCACCCGCCATAACGGGATCGCCCCCGATGGAATCGGTCGATAGGGCTCATTTACCGCATCAATCTCGCGGTCGTAAAACTCATTTACTGTTTGGGTATAACCCGTCATCAAGGGGCCAGCCAAAATCATGCTGACCAAGATCAGGGCAAAGTTTTCCCACGTCCAGACATAGTGCCCTGATGAGGCCGCCCCTGGAATCACCCCCCAGACCAAAGGGATCCAGGTGACGGGCTTCATCAATTGGAGGTGCAGTTGCCAAATCGAACGCTCATCCACCTCGGCTCCCCGGATCCCTAGCAGCTGACGCATCCGCTTGGATGAGGGGGATCCCGATTCTGCAGTGGCAGCGATCTCAGGCTCACCTGCAGCAGAGTCTATCTCTTGATCCTCCGTAGCCATCTCTAGAGCCTCCGAGTCCAGCGTGGGGTCTTCGGCCTCCGGTAGAGAGGATTCTGCCATCGGTTCAGGGGAATCGGCATTGGAGAGATTGGGATCCGTCATAATCTTGGGGATAAATGGGGTCTACTCAAAAACAAGAGGGCATAGGACAAGCCCACACCCTCTTAATTTTGCTTCATGATCTCAACGATTCAAAGCCTATCCCCGATAGTCTGGCCTTTCGGGCTTGCCCCTCTGAGGTGCTTGAAGCAAGGACAGGACACAACAAACCCTAGCAAACCTTAGCTGGCTAAGGCCTCAGCGCGGTCTTCAATCACCCGATCCACCAACCCATAGGTCTGTGCTTCGTGAGCTGACATATAAAAGTCACGCTCCACATCCCGCTCAATTTTTTCCAGGGGTTGCCCGGTCATGCTGGCCATCATGTCATTCATCCGCCGCTTCACCCGCATGGTTTCCCGCGCTCGGATCTCGATATCGCTGGCCTGCCCTTGTGCCCCACCGGAGGGTTGGTGGATCATGATGCGGGAGTGAGGTAAGGCAAATCGCTTGCCTTTGGTGCCACCGCCCAATAAAAACGCACCCATACTGGCGGCTAGACCAACACAGACAGTCACGATATCGGGCTTGATGTGGTGCATGGTGTCATAGATTGCCATGCCCGCTGTGACAGATCCCCCCGGAGAGTTGATGTACATGATGATGTCTTTGTTCTGGTCTTGGGAGTTGAGATACAACATCACCGCCACCACCGTATTGGCCACCTGATCATCAATCGGCTCGCCAATAAAGATGATCCGCTCTTGATAGAGGCGATTGTAGATGCTGATCCACTGGGTATAGGTTTCACCGGGGAGACGATAGGGAACGCTGGGGACGCCAATAGGCATGACAAACTCCTGGATTAATGGATGACTGGACTAGGAAAGAGATCTTGAGATGGTTTCCAGCTTCCAGCGGAAGGCTCTGACCCATAGGGATCCCTCTCTCTCAAAGGGCTAGACTCCTGCCGCCGCCAAGGCTGCTGGGGGTACCGCCTGGGATCCCGACAACACCTGATCGATCAGCCCGTACTCTTTAGCTTCAGCCGGGGTCATAAAGTAGAACCGCTCAGTGTCCTTCTTAATCCGCTCGATGGTTTGGCCGGTAGACATGGCCAATTGTTCCAGCATCATGGTGCGAACCGTCAACACCTCGCGGGTACGGATCTCGATATCGCTGGCCTGTCCCCGCGTGCCGCCGTAGGGCTGGTGCAACACGATGGTGGCATTGGGCAAGCTGGCCCGGAAGCCTTTGGCCCCAGCCGCCAACAACATGGCCGACATGCCGATGGCATTGCCGATACAGATGGTGTGGACAGGAGGCTTGATATAGTTCATCGTGTCGAGGATGGCAAAGGCAGCCGTGTCATAGCTGTAGGTGCCAGTCGAGTTGATATACATCTTGATCGGTTTCTCCCGATCCTCATATTGCAAATACAGCAATTGGGCCGTAATCAGCTTTGTGACATTGGCCTCAGCTACCTCGGCCAGAGGCAAGCCCAAATAGATAATGCGCTCCTGCAAAAGCAGAGAAGGCAGATCGGGGGGAGGAGTGCGCAACGGCTGACCGCCACTGTAATAGGCTGATTGCACAGCTTGCAAATCCATAGATGTCTCCTGGCGGTTCTCTTTTCAACAGTTCGAATTTCAACAGTTCGAAAATCTAGAAACAAAGGATCCCAGAAGGCCATGACCTCTTGGGATCCCAGAGGGCTATCTTGAGGCTACTACGCCCGGCCCTAGAGGGATCCAGGTTTCACCGGATCCCTCTTTTTTGAACAGAACTACTCAGCCGTTCCAGCCCCCAACAGGGCAGGCTCTGGAGAGACCTCAGCTGCCAGCACCTTGGGTTTGCGCTCTTCATCAAGATCCAGCACTGCGGAGGATCCCTCTTTGACCCGACCGGAGAGAATCTCTTCGGCCAAGATGTCCTCTAAGAGTCGCTGAATGGCCCGACGCAGAGGCCGTGCCCCATAGCTGGGGTTGTAGCCCTCATCTACAATCAGATCCTTGAAGCTGTCTGTGACAGAGAGCAGGATCTTCTTCTGAGCCATGCGCTCGAAGACTTCCTTGAGCAGGAGGTCGGCGATCTGCTTGACCTCGTCCTTATTGAGCTGACGGAAGACAATCACCTCATCCAAACGGTTAAGGAACTCAGGTCGGAAGTACTGCTTCAGTTCTTCATTGACCAAGTTGCGGATCCGGTTGTAGCTGGCATCGGCATCATTGTCATTAAACTCAAAGCCGAGGCTGCCACCACCTTTCTCGATCACCTTAGAGCCAATGTTGGAGGTCATCACCAACAGAGTGTTCTTAAAGTCAACTGTCCGACCCTTGGCATCCGTGAGGCGACCATCTTCCAGGATTTGCAATAGCAGGTTGAACACATCTGGGTGAGCTTTTTCGATTTCATCGAATAGCACCACCGTGTAGGGGCGACGACGCACCGCTTCGGTCAGCTGGCCACCTTCGTTGTAGCCCACGTAACCAGGCGGGGATCCGATCAACTTGGATACCGTATGGCGTTCCATGTACTCAGACATATCCAGTCGGATCATGGAGGCTTCGGAACCAAAGAAGTAGGAAGCCAGAGCCTTGGTCAGCTCGGTTTTACCCACTCCGGTCGGGCCAGAGAAGATGAAGCTAGCGATGGGACGGTTGGGATTCTTGAGTCCCACCCGTGCCCGTCGGATCGCTCGCGAGATGGCTCGCACCGCTTCCTCTTGGCCAATGATCCGCTGATGGAGGGTCTCCTCCATATTCAAGAGTTTGAAGGATTCCGTTTCGGTCAGCTTGGAGACAGGAACCCCCGTCCAAGAACTGACGATGTGAGCGATATCCTCTTCCGTCACATTTGGCATCTCTTCGCGGCTGGTCTCTTCGGCTTTTTTAGCCGCAGCGATGGAGCGGATTTCCTGACGGATCTCCATTTCCCGATCCCGCAAAGCTCCCGCCTTGTCAAAGTCTTGAGCCCGCACCGCAGCATCTTTGTCTTTGAGTAGTTGCCGCAGTTCTTGATCTAGCTCCCGCGCTGCCGGGGGCAACTGAGAGTTGATCAAGCGCACTCGTGAAGCAGCCTCATCGATCAAGTCGATGGCTTTATCAGGCAAGAACCGATCAGAAATGTACTGATCCGCTAACTTGGCCGCTGCATCCAGAGCAATGTCTGTGATCTTTAACTTGTGGTGCTGCTCGTACCGCTCCCGCAAGCCAAATAGGATCTCAATGGTCTCCGAAACAGATGGCTCACCCACCATAATGGGCTGGAACCGCCGTTCTAAGGCGGCATCCCGCTCAATATGCTTGCGGTACTCATCCAAGGTGGTGGCCCCAATGCACTGCAACTCACCCCGCGCCAATGCTGGCTTCAGAATGTTAGCGGCATCAATGGCTCCCTCAGCGGCTCCGGCTCCAATCAGGGTATGCACCTCATCGATCACAAGAATGACGTTTCCGGCCGTCCGGATCTCATCCATGATCTTCTTGAGCCGTTCCTCAAACTCGCCCCGATACTTGGTGCCTGCCACCAACAGGCCGATATCCAGGCTGACCACCCGCTTTTCCATTAGGATATCGGGCACATCCCCCTGAATGATCCGTTGGGCCAAGCCTTCCGCAATAGCGGTCTTGCCCACTCCAGGCTCGCCAATCAACACAGGGTTGTTTTTGGTACGGCGACCCAGGATCTGTACCACCCGCTCGATCTCGTTTTGGCGACCCACAACGGGATCCAACTTGCTGTCGTTAGCTAGTTGGGTGAGGTTGGCTCCAAACTCGTCCAAGGTGGGGGTTTTGGTTCGTCCTGAGGATCCACCTGAGCTGACCTCAGCAGTTTCCCCCAGCATCCGAATCACCTGGGTGCGAACCTTGGATAGATCGACCCCAAGATTTTCGAGCACACGGGCCGCGACCCCCTCGCCTTCGCGGATCAAGCCCAAGAGCAGGTGCTCAGTGCCGATGTAGTTGTGGCCCAGTTGGCGGGCTTCCTCTAAGGAAAGCTCCAGAACCCGCTTGGCCCGTGGGGTAAAGGGGATCTCTACCGCCACAAAGCCAGAGCCCCGGCCAATGATTTTTTCAACTTCGGTACGGGCGTCCTTCAAGTTCACTCCCATGGACTTGAGAACTTTGGCGGCGACCCCAGTGCCCTCGCCGATTAAGCCTAGTAGAATCTGTTCGGTGCCCACAAAATTGTGACCCAAACGTCTGGCTTCTTCTTGAGCCAGCATGATGACCTTGATGGCCTTTTCTGTAAACCGTTCAAACATGGTCGGCTCCCTTCGCCTGCACAACCTGAAGCAGCCTCGATGAATGTCATCGTAGCATAGGTTTACCGGAGGTTAAGGGACGGCAATCCCCCCAGACATTCTCTTTGCAGAGGATAATCTGGTCATTTGAGCGCGCCTGGAAGGATTCGAACCTCCGACACCGTGGTCCGTAGCCACGTGCTCTAGTCCACTGAGCTACAGGCGCATGTGTTGTTGTTGAGGATGAGAGCGCTTGTGAGGACGGAGTTTCTCACTTGAAACAACCCACTTGTTTCTCAAGCTGTGACATCATAGCACAAGTGTTGGGATCCATGGGTAGGGATCCTTGCTACTTCAGTAAGTTGTTTTCTCCAGCGGCGCTACCCCCCCCTCTTGACCTGCCAACCTTAAACTGCCAGTAAGGAAAGGTAGACAGGAGGTAGACAGGAGATAGCCCTTTGATTAAGCTTCAGAGATCAAGCCTCAGCGCTGGCCAACGAAGGTTGGAGGGCGGGTGGATGTGTCTTGGAGAACAGAAATGGACACGAAGTCTCAGAAGAGATACCCATTTTAAAGAGTTTACGGTAGCTCTAGAGTGAGAGGCGGCATAATAGTCGCAGCCACATCTGTCAGCTATCGTTTAGGACTGATCTCCATGCAGGGGAAACTTCAAGAAATCGATATCCGGAGCATTCTCCAATTGATCGAACTCGGTCAACGCACGGGAGAGCTGTTTGTGGAAGCCAGTCCATCCGAGTACTGGTTTGTGTTCTTTTTGAATGGGCGGATTATCTACGCCTCCAATACGGAGGGAAGTATTGGTCGGCTGAGGGATTTCCTCCACCGCTTTAAGGCCGAAGGGTCTCTTGATCAGGTCAGGATCCCGCCCAAGGCTGCCGTCAATGCCCCGGAATATAACCGGCTCTGGTCATTACTGGAAAACAACAGCATTGCCCCTGATCAAGGTCGCCAGATTTTGCGGGCCATGGTGCGGGAAGTACTGTTTGATCTGCTCAGCCTCCACCAAGGGGAGTTCATCTTTGAGGC
>JBHJNR010000031.1:0-6135 GCA_050330615.1 Cyanophyceae cyanobacterium | reverse complement strand
CTCCACCAAGTGGGGGTGAATCGACCCGCCTATGGCACCTCTTGGGTGCTCTATGACCGCCTGCTCACCTTTGGCACCAAGACCTTGGCCGATGGATCCCTGTCCTACGACTACACTGTGCTGGAGCCAGAATTGGCCGAAAGCTGGGAAGTGGCGGAGGATCAGATGTCAGCCACCTTCTTTTTGCGACAGGATGCCACCTTTCATGATGGATCCCCGGTCACGGCGCAGGATGTGAAATGGTCTTATGACCGAGCGGTGTCGGTGGGGGGCTTTGCCACCTTCCAAATGCAGGCGGGAGCCTTGATGGAGCCGGAGCAGTTTGAGGTGGTGGATGACTATACCTTCAAAGTAAACTTTATCCGACCCGACAAGCTCACCCTGATCGATATGGCGGTGCCCATCCCGGCCATCATCAACTCAGAATTGGTCAAGCCCCACCTCACCACCGAGGATCCCTGGGGATTGGCCTGGGTTAATGCCAACGATGCTGGGGGGGGAGCCTACCAGTTAGAAACGTTTGTGCCCGATGAACGGGTGGTCTTGGTGCGATTTGAGGACTGGAAATCAGGGCCACTGCCACAGATTCAGCGGGTGATTGAGTTGAATATCCCCGAGTCTGGCAACCGCCGCGCCCTGCTGGAACGGGGAGATGTGGATATCAACTTCGATGTGGCAGAGAAGGACATCCAAGAGTTCATGGCGATGGATAAGTTTACGGTGGCGGTCACCCCCATCGAAAACTGTCTCTACACCATCGATCTCAATACCCAGCCAGAATTGGGGGGCAGTCCCAACCCCTTCAGCGATGTCAAAGTGCGACAGGCGGTCTCGTTTGCGGTGCCCTATGAGGCGATCATGTCAACCGCCATGTACAACCAAGGGGTGCCGATGTTTGGGGGTAGCAGCACCGAGCCCAGTTCAATCGAGTGGCCGCAGCCTTTCCCCTACAACACAGACATCGAAAAGGCCAAAGAATTGCTAGCCGAGTCGGGCTATCCCGATGGGTTTGAGACCACCTTAGCCTTTGATTTGGGCACGCAAGAATGGGCCGAACCCATGTGTGTTTTGATCCAAGAGTCACTGGCTGAAATTGGCATTCAGGTCACGCTTGAAAAAGTTCCCAGCTCCAACTTCCGGGCTGTTTTGGTAGAAAAAAGTCGGCCTATGATCTCCAATAACTTTGGGGGCTGGCTCAACTATCCCGACTACTTCTTTTTCTATGCCTATCACGGCAACAATGCCACGTTTAATGGCGGCGCTTATCAAAACCCCGAGATGGACGAGATGATCGATACCGCCTTGGCTTCCTTTCCTGGGGATCCCGTCTATGAAGACAGCGTCAAAGGGATCCTCAAGATAGCGTTTGAAGAAGCTCCCAAAGTAGTGATGGTGCAGCCGGTTTTGTCGGCGGTGATGCAGCCCACCATCGGCGGCTATCAATACTGGTTCCATCGCCAATTGGACTACCGCCAGCTGACAAAAGCCTAAACGCAACCTGACGGGATCCCGGCTCAATCGACCCCTGACATCAGCCCCAGGGATCCCTATTTTTGGGTGCCTCATCCTCAGGAGGATCTGTCTATGTCTCGTCCCGCCCTGGTCAAGACCATTGCCCAAAGGGTTTTGGATGCCATCCCCAGCATCATTGGGGTGATCATCATCACCTTTCTCTTGGCCCGCGCCCTACCGGGGGATCCCGCTGCTTATTTTGCTGGAGCGGCTGCTTCTCAAGAGGCCATCGACCAAATTCGCGTCACCTTGGGCCTAGATCGCAGTGTGCCGGAGCAGTTTTTGATCTACATCAGCGATCTGGTGCAGGGGGACTGGGGCAACTCCCTCACCACTGGCCAGCCGGTGTTGACCGATTTGTCCCGCCGCTTGCCTGCTTCTCTGGAGCTGACGTTGGCGGGCTTGATTCTGGCTATTGCGGTGGCCTTGCCCCTGGGGGTGTTGGCGGCGACCCGTCCGGGCTCCTGGATGGATCATGCGGTGCGGGTCTTGGGCACAGCCGGGGTATCGCTGCCCACCTTCTTTACCGGGCTACTGCTGATCTATGTGCTCTATTTTCGACTGGGTTGGGCTCCTGCCCCGTTAGGTCGGCTGGGATTATTCGACTCTCCGCCGCCTGGGGTGACGGGACTTTATCTGATCGATAGTTTGTTGGCCGGACAGTGGGGCACTTTTGCGGCAGCTTTTCGGCAGCTGATATTGCCCACCGTCACCTTGGGGCTGTTTGCCCTTGCTCCCTTGGCCCGCGTCACACGGGCGTCGATGCTGGGGATCCTATCGGGTGACTTTATCCGTACGGCGGTGGCCAGTGGTCTCTCCCCTCGGATGATCTTATTCGGCTATGCCTTTCGCAATGCCATGTTGCCGGTGCTGACCACCTTGGGCATCGTCTTCTCGTTTTTGCTGGGGGCCAATGTGCTGGTGGAAAAAGTCTTTGCTTGGCCGGGGATTGGCTCTTATGCCGTCTCGGCTTTGGTGGCTTCAGATTATGCCCCGGTGCAGGGCTTTGTTCTGACCATGTCGTTGCTGTATATCGCCCTCAACCTCGCCTTGGATATTCTCTATACCGCCGTGGATCCCCGTGCAGGAGCAGACGCATGAGTCTTAGCCTTAACCATGCTCGCTATGTGATCAGCGAGAATAAAGTCACGTTCGGAGCTTTTGCTCTGTTTTTCCTTTTGGTCTTGTTTGCCCTGTTTGGCGGTATCATCGCCCCCTACAACCCCTTGGCTAGCAATGCCAGCATCGCTCTTAGTCCGCCCTCCTGGGGCCACTGGTTTGGCACCGATCAGCTGGGCCGAGATGTGCTCAGCCGGGTCATGGTGGCTACCCGTCTGGATCTGGGCATCGCCATGGCGGCGGTGTTGTTGTCCTTTGGGTTGGGCAGCGCTATGGGGGTCTCGGCGGGCTATTACGGCGGTTGGTGGGATCGCATCGTCAGCCGCATTATCGACACCATCATGGCCTTCCCGCTTTTTATCTTGGCCATGGGCTTGGTGGCGGCTCTGGGCAATACCGTCGAGAACATCATCTATGCCACCGCCATCATCAACCTGCCCCTCTATGCGCGGGTAATTCGCTCGGAGGTGCTGGTGCGGCGCAAGGCGGGCTATGTGGAGGCGGCTCGACTCAGTGGCAACCGCGACTGGCGGATTATGGCCTTCCACCTGTTTCCCAATGTGCTGCCGGTGATGATGGTTCACATTTCTCTGAATATGGGTTGGGCGATTTTGAATGCGGCAGGGCTCTCCTTTATCGGGCTGGGGGTACGGCCTCCCACTGCCGAGTGGGGGATCATGGTGGCCGAAGGAGCCACTTACATCATTTCGGGGGAGTGGTGGATGGCGATGTTCCCCGGCTTGGTGCTGATGATCGCGGTGTTTTGCTTCAACCTGCTGGGGGATGGCCTGCGAGATTTGATCGATCCCCGGATGAGAACGTAGGGGGTATGAGAACCTAGAGATTTTGTGAACAGGTTTTCCGGCATCCTCCGCCCCTCCCCAAAAGAGTCCGTGGGGACACGCTTGGTGATTTCGGTTTGGCGAACGGCTTGTTTGAGGACCTTTTGCAGGCCACTTTCGTGGAGGTGGTAGCGTAGGATTTGCCCCGATTTTGGGTCTTTAGAGCGAGTGCTGGCCGGGAAGACATATTGCCAAATCCATTACCGCGCTGCATTTGGGTATTTGCGATCGAGGGCGTGGGGCAGAATGGTCGCACCATAACCGGATTGAAGATCCTGTTGATGAATCAGTTGAACTTGCTGAAGCTGGATTTTCAAGGGTTCGATGAGGCTTTGGGGCAGGAGTGTGATGCGATCTTTGTCTCCTTTGCCACAGCGAATGATCAGTTGAGATTGGGCGAAGTCAATATCTTTGACCCGTAGGCTAAGACATTCCCGCAGGCGGAGTCCGCTGCCATAGAGCAGTTGGAGCAACAATCGGTAAACGCCGGAGGTCGCTTGGATGACGGCAAGGGCTTCTTCGGGAGATAGCACGACTGGGAGCCGGGACGGGCGTTTGGCACGGATGGCATTAACTCGGCTGTCGAGTTCTTGCTTGAGGACGTGGCGATAGAGGAACAAGAGGGCGTTGAGGGCTTGGTTTTGGGTGGAGGCGGTAACTTGGCCTTCAATGGCAAGATGGGTCAGGAATGCTTCAATTTCGGGTGTGCCCATTTCGGCGGGGTGACGTTTACTGTGAAACAGGATGAAACGACGGATCCATTGAACGTAGGTTTCTTCTGTGCGGTAGGAATAATGCTTGAGGCGAATGGCATCGCGCACTTGGTCAAGGAGCTTTCTGGGCGGGTGTTGCATGATGGTTGTGATAGGCTGATGGATTCAGCAGATCACCCTATAATCGAAGGATAGGTGGAAAAATTCTCGTTTTGCCTTAGGGGATATACGGAACTTTTCTACCTATCACCCCGGATTGGGGTGGATAGGCGGAAAGTTTCCACCTACTAATTGTTAGCCTGCTGAGTTATTTGAGGCATTGTATTGAGTCGATCGGTTAATCCACTTCATGAAGTTGCCGTAAGCCGATCCTTGATACAGTGTTTTTAGCTGAGCTTTTAGCACCTTGACAGGCAATCTCATTCGGGCTATCCTTATTTCAGAACAGTCATTCTGATTTGACATGCCTCGTCACAAAGAGTTTAATCCTGAAAATTGTCTCGATCGAGTCATGCATCTATTCTGGGAAAAAGGCTACCAGGATACTTCAATGGCTGATTTGGTTCAACGTTCGGGTGTGCAACGCTATGGCTTGTACGAAACTTTTGGTGATAAACAAGAGTTGTTTCAACGAGCATTGGACTGGTATCTGAGTACGGTTATCTCTCAACGTCTAGCTACGCTTGAGAGTAAAGACTCAGAACCTTCATTGACAGAGATCAAGATATTCTTTGAGCAATTCATCGACTATCTCGATCATCCTTCTAGTTCTCTCGGTTGCCTGATCTGCAATACTGCTGTTGAAGGCACTGTCCATGATCAAGTCGTGATCTCTAGGGTGCAGCAGTATCTTGAACGGTTGCGTCGAGCCTTTGCACGAGCACTGAAAAGCGCTCAACGTAACGGCGAACTGGCGGAGAGTACTGATATTGTCCAGATTACCGAGTTTTTGACTGGGAGCGTCCTGGGTGTGAGCACTTACGCGCGATCGCCTGCCTCTAGGGAAGATGTCAAGCGTTACGTGAGGGGAATTCTTGCCATGTTGAAGCAGCTTTAATTTTTTTGTCTTATTTCAGAATGATTGTTCTTGTATTTTAAGCAAACCTTTGAGCAGCGAAGCATGAAATATAGTACGACGGTTGAACAGGAAATCTCAGGCAGTGCAGACGCAATTTGGGCAACCATTAGTGCAGGTGGAAACGTTCACCAATGGTTTCCAATGATTCAAAGTTGTCGTCTAGAGGGAGTTGGTGAAGGTGCCGCTCGATTTTGCGTGATGGCTGATGGTAGTGATCTTGAGGAAAGAATTATTGAAATCAGTCATGACGCTCGTCGATTTCGCTATGCGATCAATCAGCATCCTTTACCAGCAAGCGATGTGATTGCTTCTATGGAAGTTAGAGACGTTGGCAATGGTAAAACGATCATTACTTGGGGAGCGGAATTTGAGGCTGGTGAAGAGACTGCTGCTCAAGTCAAGGAAATGCTCCAAATGGTCTATTCTCAGGGCATCCAAAGTCTTGAAGACTATCACAAGACTGCTCCAATCTCTTCATAAATTCCTCGTCGATCCTGAAAGTTCATGGTTCTAAATAAAAGGAGAATTCTCATGTCTTTGTTTAATGCTTTGAAAACTCGGAACGTCGGAAAGCTTGATCGCTTAATCCGTAGCTTGCCGACTCTGATTGTTGTCTATTTGCACTTCACAGGAGTTATTTCAGGCGGTTTCAGTGTTTTTCTAGGCGTTTTGGCTTTGATGCTGTTGTTGACGAGTTTAACAGGTGCTTGCTCCATCTACTACTTTCTGGGACTTTCAACTTGCCCAAGGAAGAAGCCAAAAGGCTTTGAATAACCACAAGCGCGCAGGCTAACAACCCGGCTGGAGCGGACTGTCGAAAGATCTTAGTGGTGTTGCAAAGGCTACTTGCAGCCGCTCAGCCGGAACGTTA
>JBHJNR010000030.1:0-17976 GCA_050330615.1 Cyanophyceae cyanobacterium | reverse complement strand
CTATGGATCAGGTGATACTGGATTCCTGGAGCGGGTCTTTCAGAAGTTACTGCTAAACTTCACCTGGTGGGTCAATCGTAAGGATAGTGACGGCAACAATGTTTTTGAGGAGGGATTTTTAGGCTTAGATAACATTGGCGTATTTGACCGCAGCTCCGAATTGCCCACAGGCGGCTTTCTCGAACAATCTAATGGCACCAGTTGGATGGCGATGTATAGCCTCAATATTATGTGGGATCCCAGGCGCATCGAGTCAGCTATAACCCCGCTGAATCGGAAAATGGCATGTTTGGGGGAAATTCCAATTGGCGTGGCCCTGTCTGGTTTCCGATGAACCATCTGATCATCGAATCCCTACAACAGTTTCATAACTATTTGGGGGATACCTTTAGAGTGGAATGTCCAACTGGATCAGGACAGATGATGACGTTGCAAGAGATCGCTGAGGAGATCGCCCGTCGCCTCACTCGCATCTTTTTACGGGATCCCGAAACCCACCTGCGCCCTGTTCATGGCCAGCATGAGCACTTTCAAACGGATCCCCATTGGCAAGATCTGATTCTGTTTTATGAGTATTTTCATGGGGACAATGGGTCTGGATTAGGGGCCAACCATCAGACGGGATGGACGGGATTGGTTGCTCACCTACTGCAAATGAAATAGAAACGAAAAAGACCTGACTTTGGGATCAAAAGGGGGATCCCTAGTCAGGTCTACGAGGTAATAGTGTTTTGATGTAGTGCTATCTTCTGATCTACCTTGAGTTCTCCATTGAATCGTGAAAGGCTAGTTAACAAACTGAGAACAATCAGCCCTAGATCCAGCCATACTCGTCACAAACCAACGTCAAAACAGTCGCACAGCTAATTACCATCAAAGTCACCAACGGAGATTGACCGTTCGCCGCAGATATTGAGCCAGCAATCGTAGCTCCTACCCCCGCTGACACACTACGACCGACCCAATTGCGGCCGTTTTCATCCGATGGTTTGTTATTAAGGTTATTCATTGCAAGCCTACAATCTAGAGATCTCAAAAAGGTGAAGGTCGTGAATGGTCAAATCGCCGCTCCTTGATGGACGTGGACTAACCATGTTGATTATCAGACGTCAACTTATCACCGCTCTACCCAGGGATCCTAGAGCTGCTAAACGAAACTTTAGGAGAGGGGATCCAGACATGAAGAGATATGTACAAGGATTAAGTCTTTCCCGCTGGAGGCCGGCCAAGCGGCTGGATCTTGATGAAAGGGGCAACCAACCCAGGGGCTCTAAATCGAAAGCTTGCTGACAATAGCTCGTAACTGGTCATAGTTCTCTCGCAACAGCACACTCAGCTGCTGTCCCACAGCCACCAACCAGGTTCGGTCATAATGCAAAATCCGATAACAGTGCCTCAACACCGCCGCCATTAGTTCCTCAGAGGGGATCCCGGTCACCTGCAACAAGGTTCGTAAGAATCCCAGATCCTGGCAAAACTCAGCCACTGTCTCATCAGCACAGCGGTAAACTGGCTGATGGATTTGCGGTGGGCGAGGTGGCAGAAAATGATGGGTGCGCCGAGGTTCCGATCCAGTCGCAAAGCCAACGATGGCCACCTGAAAATCAGTTCGCAACATGGCAAAGATCTGAGGTTGCTGATCCCGCAGCTGGTCTGGGCTTAGCCCCAAAGCCCGCACCCGATGCACCGCATCCACCGGCACAATGCTGGCATGGCAAACCACCCCATAAATGTGATTGCCCGTTTCATCATCTTGAGATCGCACCCAACTACCCAACGCAGGCACCGTCGGAAAGGTCAGGTCATCTGGATCCAAACATTGCGCCACAAAACCTGTGGTCGAAGCCTCCACCACCTCGCCAATATGATCCGCAGGTCGCAAGAGAGGTTCGAGAGATAATGGCAATCTCATAAGTCCATTAACTCCCTGAGAGAAATAGGAGAAGACTTGACGTGCTTGTGTTGGGTGGATCCTCTGGGATGCACCTCTAGCCCCAGTTTAGCCATGTTTACAAAGTTGTCAGTCTTTTGAGCCTTTGCTGAACCGAATTACAGCTCGTCCACAAATGATCAATGACACATGAGGGATCCAGATCCCCACCTTTTTAAGGGGGGGTTATAGCAATCAGAGGTGACTCCTGAGAGCGACTTCCAGGCATAGAGAGCATTTGAGGCTGCTTTACTCTCACAAATCGAAACTGATTGCTATAGGGGGGATCCAAATATGTGACAGACAGTTTCTGCACAGGCTACACAAGGGATCCCGATCACCCAATCAAGATCTGTTCTTCGGGAAAAGTAACCAATTGGCGAGGTGGCTGCTGGGCCAGAGCCAAAACGATGGTGAGAGCCCCTAATCGCCCCCAAAACATCATAAAAATAATGACAAGCTGCCCAAAGAGATTTAGTTCTAACGTGAAATTGAGGGTTAACCCACAGGTGGCAAACGCTGAAATCACTTCAAATAAAGCAGCATCGAGATCAATATCATGAGTCACTAAAATCAACCAAGTTGCCAAGAGCACGATAAACAGAGATACCGTTAACACTGCCGAAGCCTTGCGTACCATATCGGTGCCCAGGCGGCGTCCCCCAATTTGGACAGGGTCATGGCCCCTTGCATATCCCCACAACGTCAACACGAGGGTAGCAAAAGTGCCGGTGGTAATGCCCCCCCCCATCGAAGCAGGAGCAGCCCCAATAAACATCAAGACCATCATCAACAATTGACTTGGCTCCGTCAGTTCGGTCAAGGATACCCCCGCAAACCCTGCTGTCCGAGCGGAGATGGACTGAAAGGTGGTTCGCAAGAGGCGACGAGGCCAGGGATCCGTCAGTAGGGCTGAGCTGGTCGTGCTCTCCGCCAGAAACATCCCCAGCCCGCCCCCAACAATCAGGATCATCGCCACCCACAGCGTCACTCGGGTATGAAGCGATAGCCGCCGCTCCCGATGAAAGACCAAAATATCCCCCAAGACCGGGATCCCTAGGCCCCCCAAGACAATCAGGGATCCCAAGATCAGCAGTGTGACATTGTCAGTCGGTAGCCCATTGGGATACTCGGGCAATCCCCCAAACAAATCGAAGCCCGCATTACAAAAAGCTGACACCGAATGGAATAACGCATAAAAAACAGCCCGTCCTGGCCCCAATTGATCCCGCCAATGCACCCACAAAACAGCCGCTCCTGCTAACTCAATCGTAGCCACCGTCAAGAGTACCCGTTGGGTAAGTTGCAGGATGGCTTCAGGTCGCAAAAGACCTAACGAATCACACAGGGCTTGCCGCTCCACCAAAGAGATCCGCCGGCCAATCAGGCGAAAGAGCACCACCGCCATAACCATAAACCCGACCCCACCCACCTGGATCAATAACAGCAGCACCACTTGCCCCAGCCAAGTCAGTTGCTGTACCGGAGTGATGATTGACAACCCTGTCACCGCCAGAGCAGAGGTGGCCGTAAATAAAGCCTCAATCGGACTCAGCATTTGGCCTTGCCCCATACCGGGCAGCATCAACAGCAGCGTGCCGATGATCAACAAGATGGCCAGACCCAGTACCAAGCGCAGCGGCGTGGGGAAGCGACGGAGTTCTTTGCTAGAACTGTCTAGACCCCGTTTGCGGGTTGTTCGAATGTGGTGAGATTCCATTATGGGTGAGGGGAGACTGCTGGCCTTGCCTATTATCAGAGTTTTCTAGACGGTTTCCCAGAGGTATAGGCCCCAGCAACTACAGAGGCGAACCCATCACAGGACAAAAGGGTGACAAAAGTTGAGACCGTGACAGAGCTATGGCAACAGATTGCCTTAGGAGAACGATCCTTCGTTGGGATCCGGCTGCCCCAAGCTCAACTCACAGGCTGTCGCCTCTGGGGGCTCAATCTGCAGGGAGCCGACCTGAGTCGGGCAGAGTTGGAGGGATCCAGCCTCTATCAGCTCAATCTCTCTCAGTCAGATCTAAAGCTGATTCGATTGAGTCGGGCACGGATGCACGGTATCAACCTGCAAGGTAGCGATTTGCGGCTGGCGGTGGTGCGAGAGGCGCAGCTCCTCCAGGCCAACTTATCAGGGGCCAATCTCAGGGGAGCTATTTTGACCCAAGCGGTGCTGATTGGGGCTGATTTGTCGGGGGCCGATCTCCGGGGATCCCTGTTGCAAGGGGCTGATTTGAGGTTTACCAACCTGCAGGGATGTTTGTATGACGCCAGTACCCGCTGGCCCGACACTTTTAATCCGGCCCAAGCGGATATGCAAGCTACAGGATCCAAAGCGTATGAGTAATCCTTAGCGGAGATCGATCTAGCATCGGGCAGTTGAGGCAAGGGGCTTAAGCCCCTTATTTGTCGATGGCAAAGACGGGTGCCACCGAGTACTCGGCTCAGGGCTCAAAGCTAGAGGGACTCAAGATGCAGACAAAAAAAGACCCCAGAACCTGATCAGAGAGTCTTAGGGCCTTCATTTTGAGAGACTTTTTGCTTTTGAAATTCTCTTCAAGAAAGATGCTACGAAGAAACGCAAAAAGCTAATCAGTCTAGAGGGATCCCAAGGTCGTTTGGAGGATCCCGGCGATCAGACCGCTAAACAGCGCCAATGTGATGTAACGACCAACACTAGCTCTTTGACCGAGGATGCCATCAGTGGAACTAACGGTGAAAAACAGTGACCAAGCCTGGGTGGCGTTGATGGTCTCAAACTGGTTGAATTCGGGTGTGAAAATCTTAGCCATAGGGATCCTTGAGGTTATTTGTGGGGAGTTTCATGAAGATCGTCTTGATGTTAAGTATCGTAACAAATACTTGCATGGAGCCGCCACTGCTACGTTTAGCGACGAGGAATGGTTAAGGTGGCCTGATTGTCAGAATCCACAGGGATCCTGTCGTCACAGATGAGGGAGCGATTGAGGCTCTCCAGCCGTTGCCGCACCGGATCAGGGATCCCTGGCAAGGACAGATGGGCATCCCCCGCCGCAATATCTGACCAGAGATATTTCAACTGTGGGGCCAACCGTTGGGCCAAGCCATCCGGCAGATTAAACGGTGACGAGCTGAGCAGGCTGGACATGGCGGCGACGCTACGGCCTGCCATCCACTCCCGAGAGGTGTGTTGCAGATCGGGCCATTCTGGCAGGGACTTGACCCGATGGGACTCAATCTGGAACCGGGTCTGACCGCAGGGATCCCGCCGACACTCGATCAGGCGATAGGGATGCGGATAGCTGACCATGGATCCCGTGGTGATGTCGTACACGTTGCCCCGACAGGCAATGTTTTGGATATGAAGGTGACCCGTAAACACCAGTTGCACCCCATGCTGTCGCAGAATCGAGCGGAACTCAGAGGCATTTTCGAGGATATAGCGACGGCCCCAGGGATGGCGAGATTGCCCCCGCAAATGTTCCACCACATTGTGATGAATCATCACCAGGATCAGCTCCTCTTGGGCATCAGCAAGCACCTGTTTGAGCCAGCTCATCTGTACCGGATCCACCCGTCCCACCAATTGACCAGCCGCATCAAAATCATTGGAGTTGAGGGCAATCAACCTCACCCCTGGCCAAATCTGACGAGTGTAATAGGGGCAGCTGGGATCTTGATCTTGGTAGCCGCAGTGGCGATAGTAGTTCGCAAACGTTTTGAGCCCAATCGAGCGATGGTCACTCTCCCAGCCAGGGCCATCGTGGTTGCCTGGAATCACATAGACAGGAAAGGGCAGTTGAGCCAGTCTTTTGGCCAGCCATCGGTGGTTATCGGGTTCCCCATGTTGGGTCAGATCCCCCGGCAACAGCACAAAATCCACCTGGGCAGCTACCAAATGATCGAGCGCCTGTTCTAGCGCCGGGATGCTGACTTCCACCAGATGAAAGCGACTGGGATTCTCCCACGTGGTGTGGGGCAGGGTCACGTGCAAATCACTGATCACCCCAAACCGAAACCGAGCAGGATCCCGCTGATCGAGTTGAGTGCGATCTAGGGTTGATGAAGTCATGCGTTCTAAAGCCCAGCTAGTCCTGCCCTCATGATATCTGCACGATCTCAGCGGCAAAGACCTTCCAGGCACCTGATGTCAAGGTTTGAGGGTATCTTGACCCAAGACTCCAATCACCAGACTGGATCCCCCAATTGAGGCAATCGGCAAGATCAAGAGATTGAGAATCGGCACAGCCAACAGCAAGACAGCCATCAAGCCAAAGCCTGCCATCAACATGCGTCGCTGTAGCACAAAGCTCAATCTGGCCGGGAAAAGATAGCCCCGCTGTCCCAAAGGGGGATCCACCATATCCAGCCCCGCCACATAGACCAAGATCACCACCGTCAACAGGGATCCCACCCCTGGGATAAACCAAGTCAGCCCGATCGAGAGCACCACCACCAGCACCTGAAACAAAAGGGATCGGAGGACATCCCCCACCACCTGCCACCAGGGCAGAGCCACCTCGCTAGAGCTACCCGTCAGCAACCGCTCAGTCTGAGCCGCCAACAGCTCGCGAAAGGGAATGGCGATAACGGTCATGATGGGGAAAAACAGGAAAAAAGTGGCTAGCAGTAAGACAATGCCGGCGCTGAAGGTTTGGAGGATCGTCAGCAGCCACGCCGGTAAGGTGGCGGGAATCAGACTGAGCAGATCTCTGGCCCATTGACCACTAAGCCAGGTGAGCCCCGAAAATAGCCCGCCTGTCATCACAATCGGGATCACACTGGTGAGTTGGAGTCGAGGAGACTGACGCAAAAGGCTCAGACCAAACCAAAAAAACCGGATCCCCATCCAAAACTGATAGATTGGCCCCCGGCTGGGGGAGTAGTATCGCCAGAACTGGGGTATCGAGTTGAGAGCCACCGCCATAACAGGATTGACCGGACTACTGGGCACACCCATAGTATCTCTGGGCTACAGATCTCTGGGCTACAGATCTCTGGGCCACAGACTCACAGACTTGAGATAGAGCTCTGATGTGAGTTGTCAGGATCCCTTAAGTCTTGAGCATGTTTGCCACTCTCAAATCTGCTTCGCACGACCTTTCATCTATCTATAAAGCTGGCCTAGAAGAGTGGGCCTTGAGACCCAGTTCTCTGGTAAAACAAGTACAGCACTGAGAGAATTTACTCATTCCTCCCTTGTTTGAGTAGGCTAGACCTTTCTTTCTCAGACCTTTTCAGACCTTTTAAGGATCCCTGTTCATGCGTTTTGATAGCTATGACCCTGGTGAAGGCTTTTACGACGAGTTATTCTCAGCCCCCAATCAGCCTCGTCCGGAAGCACTGCCCCTGATCGAGCGGATCCATAGTCTCAGTCCTGGAGATCTGACCCAACGGCAACGGGCAGCGCAACAGGCCTTTTTCAAGCTGGGGGTCACCTTTGGGGTCTACAGCGATGAGCAAGGCGGTGAGCGCATTTTTCCGTTTGACATCATCCCCCGCATCATCTCCAGTGCCGAATGGCAGCGCCTTGAACAAGGCCTCAAGCAGCGCATCCACGCCCTCAACCTATTTATCGACGATCTCTATCACGACCAGAAGATTGTCAAAGATGGCATCATCCCTGCTGAGCTCATCGTCTCAGCTACGGGCTTCTTGCCCCCTTGCATTGGCCTCGATCCACCAGGGGGCATCTGGTGCCACATCACCGGCACTGATTTAGTCCGGGATAAAGACGGACAGTGGTATGTGTTGGAGGATAATCTCCGCTGTCCCTCTGGCGTCTCCTATGTATTAGAAAATCGGCGGGTGATGAAGAACACCTTTCCGGCCCTTTTTCAGCAGATGAATATCCAGGCAGTGGATGATTACCCTAGCCATCTGCTGGAAACGCTGTTACATCTGACCCCGCCCCAGCTGGATAATCCCACGGTGGTGGTCTTGACCCCCGGCAGCTACAACTCCGCCTATTTTGAGCATTCTTTCTTGGCCCAACAGATGGGAGTCGAGTTAGTGGAAGGTCGAGATCTGGTGGTAGCAGATGGTTATTTGCAGATGCGCACCACACGGGGGCTGCGACGGGTGGATGTGGTCTATCGCCGCATTGATGATATTTTCATCGATCCCACCACGTTTCGGCCTGACTCCCTGCTGGGGATCCCTGGCCTGATGGAGGTCTATCGGGCGGGACGAGTGGGCATCGCCAATGCCTTGGGGACGGGGGTGGCCGATGACAAGGTGATCTATGCCTATGTGCCTCAGATCATTAAATACTATCTCGGGGAAGAACAGCTGTTGCCCAATGTACCCACCTATCTGTGCTGGATCCCAGAGCAGCAGCAGTATGTCCTAGAGCACCTGGATGAATTGGTGGTCAAATCAGCTGATGAATCGGGCGGCTATGGCATGTTGATTGGCCCCCATGCCAGCCCTGCTGAGCGACAAGACTTTGCCCAGCGGATCAAAGCCCATCCCCGTAAATACATCGCCCAACCCACCCTATGCCTATCGAGGGTGCCCACCCTGCTATCGAATGGCGAGACCCTCCAGCCCGAAGGCTGCCACGTGGATCTGCGCCCCTATATCCTCTACGGCAAGGAGATCTATGTTCATCCCGGCGGCCTCACGCGGGTGGCCCTCAAGCGGGGATCCCTGGTGGTGAATTCCTCTCAAGGCGGGGGCAGTAAGGATACCTGGGTGCTCTGTGATTAAATCAAGACTAAAGATCCAGTCTCAGTTCCCAACCTGTCAAACCCGCAAAAACCAAAAACAGGATCCCACCCACCCAATGAACCGCCCGCTCTGAAACACGAGAGGCGATCATGCGGCCACCGATCACCGCTAACGCCGTCATGAGGCCATGCCCGATGGTGGCACCCGCCATCACACTCAGCCCCGGATGAGCGGCTGCTAACGAAAGGGTGGCAATTTGGGTTTTATCCCCCCATTCTGCCATCGCCGTTAGCGAAAAAGCCTCCCAGATCACTGCCCAATCTCCTCCGACTCCCGCTCCGTGGGATTCCGCTTCCTCTACCAGTACCAAGGCTTCGTCTGCCTCTTCGATCTCCATGATTTGGGGGGACATTTGCGATGCTTGCCACAGCATTTTGAGGCCAAATCCCACAAATAAAGCTGACGATAGGATTCGGATCCACAACAGAGGCAGCAGACTAAACAGCAGCTGGCCAACCCCCACCGCCAAGACAGTCATCAGTACGAGCGCGCTCCAACTCCCCAGAAAAACCATCCGGCGAGAGTGTCGCATCGCCAAAACAAGCGGCAAAAAAAACGTTTTATCACCAAATTCTGCTACGGTGACCAATAACATACTTGAGATAAATCCTGACCACATAGGCACCTTCGGAACTGTGTTTGTTAGTCTTTATCAGCTCCACTCAGCGGTGTGTCTACCTTGTTCTATCTCTCTCCTGGCAAGAGTTTCACATCAGTCCAGCTTATCAAAACATCAAGGTGGTTAGCTCTTGCACAATCACCGTATTTGTTAATCAACGGATCCCTCAACTCAATCATCAACTCAACCATGTCAGGTTCACAATTGCTCTAGACCAAGAGACACAACGTTGAATCAAACCAAGTATTGGGGTAGTCTATGACCGTCTGACTATACCGTAACGTCACTGTTGCTGCATTTTAGGATTTAAGGAGTAGGTCATGGATACATCGATAGACTCTGGGGGCAGCGGAGTGGGTTCTGTCTTTGGAAATCTCTGGGTTCAACTGATCAATTTTATCCCCAACCTCTTGGCTGCCATTGCGATCTTGGCTTTGGGCTGGATGTTTGCCACGGTGGTGGCTGTGGGGATCAAACGTCTTCTCAAGCAAACGGATGTTGATAACCGGCTCGGAGCTTGGCTGTTGGGACGGGATGCGCAGTCATTACCTCCCACCGAACGGTGGATCGCCGCCACTTTTTATTGGGTGATCTTGATTTTTGTGCTGGTGGCGGTTCTTAACGCCCTCCAGTTGGAGGCGGTTTCCCGCCCTCTTAACGATTTTTTAGAACAAATCTTTCGCTACCTGCCTCGGGTGGGTGGGGCTGCGCTGCTGTTGGGAGTGGCATGGTTGGTGGCAACGGTGGCCCGAATGGCTCTGATTCATGGGCTGAAGCGGTTTAACCTCGATGACCAATTGGCCCGTCAAACTCAGGATCCCACCCCTGTCACAGGAACTGTCACAAGCCCCGATCAAGTCTCTAGTCCTATGGCCACTACGGTGGAAACTGGAACCCAACGGACAACCGTGGATCCAACCCCTAGCCCCATACCTGCTGCATCCGCCCATCAGTCGGGGGATGCTCTGCTGGCTGGCCCCTTTCTGCTCAATGAGACCTTGGGCAACGCCCTGTACTGGTTCATCCTGCTTTTTTTCTTACCGTTAATTTTGGATACCCTCAATCTGCAAGGGCCACTGGAGCCAGTGCAGAATCTGCTGGATCAGTTTCTTTCGGTCTTGCCTAGAGTGCTAGGAGCCGCGATCATCGGTGCGCTGGGTTGGCTCTTAGCTCGGATTATCCGGGGCTTGGTGACCAATCTGATGGTGGCAGCTGGAATCAACCGGATCGGCTCTCGAGTCGGGATCCCACAGTTGGCCCCGATTATCGGCATGGTGGTCTATGTGTTGGTGCTAATCCCAACGGCCATTGCCGCCCTCAATACTTTGGAGGTGAGGGCGATTTCGGATCCGGCGGTATCGATGCTGGAGCAGGTGTTGACGGCGATCCCGCAGGTGATTGGAGCGGGGCTGATATTAGCGGTGTTCTACTTCATCGGTCGCTTTTTGTCCGATTTGGTCACCCAAGTTTTGCGGGCCATGGGGTTCGACGATATTCTCACCTGGTTGGGCCTGCCGCCGCAGGAGAACAGAACCACGGCTTCCACTTGGCGCTCCGGGGATCCCATCCCTGACGAGGCCACCGATGCTATGCGGATGGAGGCCATGCGTCATGAGGTGACCAAGCGGCGCACCCCTTCCGAAATTGTGGGCATCGTGGTGTTGGTCGGGATCCTGCTGTTTGGGGCTGTACCCGCCTCAGAGTTGTTGCAATTTGCCGCCTTAACCGAGATTGTGCAGGCTATCTTACTGATCTCGGCTCGGGTTTTGAGCGGCATCTTGGTGTTTGCAGTCGGCCTCTATCTGGCCAATCTGGCCTTTTCGTTGGTCAGCAGTTTGGGGGGGCAGCAATCCCAGATCTTGGCTCAGGTGGCCCGAATTGCCATTTTAGTGTTGGTGGGGGCTATGGCTCTGCAACAGATGGGAGTTGCCACCGATATTGTGGTGTTGGCCTTTGGCTTAGTGTTGGGGGCGATTGCGGTGGCAGTAGCCTTGGCCTTTGGTCTGGGGGGCCGCGATGTGGCTGCCGAGCAACTCCGGCAATGGCTGGGATCCTTTCACCAAAAAGGGCCTCACTAGTACTCGGTGAAGTATGACCAACAATGAACAAGGGGCTTAAGCCCCTTGCCTAAGCTGACCCATTACAAAGATGACGAATACAGAAAAGGGATCCCCTGGTAACTGGAGGATCCCTTCTCTGTTTTGTATGGGGTCTGGGGTAAGAATTAGCCTTTCAGGATCAAGGCAACTTCTTTGGCAAAGTAGGTCAGGATCAAGTCGGCACCCGCCCGCTTCATGGCCAAGAGGGATTCCAACATCACCTTTTTGCCATCGATCCAGCCTTTGGCATCTGCTGCCTTGATCATGGCGTACTCACCGCTGACGTTGTAGGCGGCAACCGGCAATTCGGTGGCTTCCCGCACCCGATAGATGATGTCCAGATAAGCCAGGGCGGGCTTGACCATGATCATGTCAGCCCCTTCCATCTCGTCTAGCTCCACCTCGCGGATGGCCTCACGACTATTGGCGGGATCCATTTGATAGGTCTTTTTATCCCCAGCTTTGGGAGCGGATCCCAGCGCATCGCGGAACGGGCCGTAGTAGGCGGAGGCATACTTGGCGGAGTAGGCCAGGATGGACACATCGGTATAGCCATGCTCATCCAGGGCTAGCCGGATGGCGTTGATTCGACCGTCCATCATGTCGGAGGGGGCGACGATATCGCTGCCTGCTTCTGCTTGAGATAAGGCTTGTTTGACCAGCACTTCGACGGTTTCATCATTGAGGATCACCCCATCCCGGACGATGCCATCATGGCCATCGCTGTTGTAGGGATCCAACGCCACATCGGTGATCAGGGTGATCTCGGGAATCTCGGCCTTAATCTGGCGGAGACAGGTTTGGATCAACCCCTCAGGATTGAAACATTCCGATCCGGTGGAATCTTTTTTCTCTTCAGGCACAACCGGAAAGAGGGCAATGGCCCCGATGCCCAGATCAGCACAGACTTTGATCTCGTTCAGCAGCCGATCGGGGGTGAAGCGAAAGCAACCGGGCATCGACTCCACTTCTTCCTGATGATCGGATCCCTCCATCACAAACAAGGGGTATATCAGATCATCCACCGTCAAACGGTTCTCTTGCACCAGGCGACGGAGGGTAGGAGTGCGGCGCAGGCGGCGGGGACGGTAGATCAAATCTTCTAACATGGCTAGGCAGGGATCCTGTGGGGGGTGATAGACGAAATGACTGTAAGGGTCACAATAAACCCCCATCATTCTGCCATTGACTTTTGGGGGAGTTGGATCCCCTGTTTACAACCTGTTACGGGCAAGCTGGTGGGGGGCAATCTGGTGGGACTCTGCCTGCTTTCGCCAGGAATGAACCGATTGCGGCGAGCGGGGGTCTATGGAAGGGTGCCCAATCCATCGCTCTTGTATGCTGGCGGGGGGTGGCTGTGTTGAGGATGGAGAAAGCCTCATGGCAAAGAGTGAATTGATAAAGCGAGGCTGGTCATTGGGATCCCTGCTGGTGGTGATGAGTGCTGGGGCTGTATCGACTGGACTGGTGCAGATCAGATCAGCAGAGTCACAGGTTTTGCTGGCGCAAGGTGGCCCGCCCGGTCGGCCAGCCGCCCAACCGCCAGCGGTGGATGTCTCGGTGGCACAAGCGGGATCCCTGGCGGAGATTTTAGACTATACGGGCACCACGCAGCCGTTGCAATCGGCCACCTTACGCTCGCGGGGGGAGGGCTTGCTGCTCAACTTGACGGTGGACATCGGGGATCCCGTGCAGGAGGGCCAAGTCGTTGGGCAGTTGGACGATATTTTGCTGCAAGCGGATTTGAGCCAAGCTCGGGCTGAACTGGCGGCCCGCGAGTCAGATGTGATCGGGGCACTGACTCGGGTGGCTCAGGCCCAGTCTCAAGTGGAGCAGGAGCGGGTGGCACTGCAACAGGCTCAAACCGATGCCGACCGTCTAGCAGGTCTGGCTGAAGAGGGAGCCTTATCCCTTCAGGATGCCGAACAGGCGCGCACAGTGGCCCAAACTGCTGAGCAGTCTCTACGCTCTGCCGACAATCAGGTCAGTCTAGAGGAACAGGCGGTGATCGCAGCTCAGGAGCGGGTGCTAATCCAGGAGGCGGTGATTCGACAAACCGAGGAACGCCAGTCTCAATCTGTCTTACGTGCCCCCATCAGCGGCATTGTGTTGGCACGGGTTTTCAATCCAGGGGATTTGGTGCGTCCTGGAGAGGAGATCTTGCAGGTGGGCAACCTGAGCCAGGTCAAGGTGGTGTTGCAATTGTCAGAGCTGGACTTGGGCCAAGTGCAACCGGGGCAGCGGGTGGAAGTGCGACTGGATGCCTTTGGGGATGAGACTTTTGTGGGCCAGGTCAGCCGGATTTCGCCTGTGGCGGATGCCACCGCCCGTCTGATTCCGGTGGAGGTGCTGATACCCAATTCCGGTGGCCGGATCCGCAGTGGTTTGTTGGCCCGTGTGCAGATTCAGGTGGGGGAGGCGGTGACACAGATCCTCGTGCCCGAATCGGCTTTGGGCCAAAACTCAGCCGGGGATCCCGTGGTCTATGTGGCATCGCGGCAGGAGGAGGGGGTGCAAATTACGGCCCGCCCCGTGACAGTGGGATCCCGGTCGGATGGGCAAGTGGAGATCCTGTCAGGGCTGGAGGCAGGTGAGCCGTTTGTGTCTCGCACAGATGGACAACTAGAGGACGGCCAGACGGTGCGGCTGAGTATCTTGTCAGAATGGCAGGAGTGACTTGTCTTGATCTGGTCTTAATCTGATCGATGGTCTTTCAGGTTTGCGAACCAAGAGAAGCCTGGGCATCGTGAACTTTCACCATCAGTGTCATTGAATCGAGAGGTGAAGCCGTGAAACCACACTTTTCATAAAACTGCTTTGCCTCTTCCGAAATGGCATGCACTAGAATCGCACGTACTCCTACAATTTCAGCAGCTTGCAGAGTACGAAGGATTGCATCTCGCAGTAGAGCGCGCCCGATACCTTTACCTTGCCAGTGGCTATCAACTGCCAATCGTCCAATCACCATGACAGGAATCGGATCGGGCATATTTCGCCGTACCCGACCTGTTGCAGAAGCTTGGGCCACTGCTCCATTGGCCAGACAGTAGTATGCAATGACCTTTTCGCCATCGCAAAGAACGTAAGTGCGTGAAGCTCCTTCTACCTCATTTTTTAGGGCACGACGCTTCAGCCAGTCGTCTAGCTGACTATGACCTGAGTTAAAGCTCTCAACTCGGTGCGACGAATTCAGTTTTTCGGGGGGGGCGAAGCTGCGGTTGATTTTGATCTAGTCCCACGGCGCTTTGGTCGTCAGTAATGTGCGCAGCTTCTCATCTTGTGTAGGTGGCGCATCCAGCAAAGCCACAAATTGCTTAAATTTAATTTCGTCTAAGCCGAAGAAGCTTCGTTCTAGAAGAACGTCTTGAGCTTTCTGACAAGAGGACTCCAGCATAAACTCTGAGCGGCTTTTGCCCTGCACTTCAGCCGCATGGTCAATGAGATCGCGTTGGTTTTGCTTAGCTCGGATATTAATTGTGACATCGCGGGTTTGGCTAACCGACCCTTCAGAGTCTGGGGTTGACATAGCACTCACCTCTTTAATAAGAGACTGTTCTAGCGTAAGAGTTTTTTATACACAACGTCAATACACCCCTGCTTTTTTTCGACAATAAAGCCACAAATTGAGTAGTTTGTCGGAATGGCAAGAGTAACTTATCCTGATCTGACCGTTGGTTGATCTAGTGCTTGATCACCCTGAAGTTAAGCGGCAGGAGATTATCCCTGAGACTCAGCTAGGATTGCTGTTCCGTCTGTTGCAGCTCTGTCTTAGCTACCTGGGAATTACGCTACGTTAGGCTTGATCCAGATCAGCTTCTGGTGGATGTAACCCAGTTTTTATCCAAAATCGTCTTGTTGCTCGAATAGAGTCTTCCTCTGGATAACGACTATCATTTAGATCAATGCGAAGACAAGTTGCACGGCCAATTGGGGTTTTTCCTTCTATGACAATGCCTTGATTTAGCCAAACAAAGTGATCCGACCACTTCTGTTGACGAGGATTAAAAATAGGAACAATTGCCTGAGTTTCTGGATCAACACTAGCCACAAAATTGTAACGCCTCTCATTACAACGACGGCAAGCAAGTGCAAGATTATCGAGTGCGTCAGAACCACCTAAAGATTTTGGTATGACGTGATCAACAGTAAAACGATTGGCACTCAGCCGCTCTGGAGAATGACAATACTCACAAACAAAATTGGCTCGCTCTCGGATAGCTTGCCTAAGTTCATAACTAATTGACATTTTGAGCAGCAAGCATCGCGTTGATATGAGTAAAAATACGATCTAACTCACCAATCGCGTCCAGTTCAGAAATTTCATCAGAGGTTATTTGATCAGCCTTTTTCTTCTCTAAAAGACACTCCATTCGCAGTTGAAGTGGCTCACTAAACTTGAATAGATTCCAGTTGTCTACTTTTTCAAGTTTGATCTCATGAATTAGCGAAGATGGCTTATTAAGAGTTTCAATCATTTAGTCCTCATCACATTAGATTTTTGTGAACCAATCAGTATTGACTTCGACGGACTCGATCATTGTTATCTTTACCCCAAGCCCTAACTCTTTTAATCGCAGAACTAATTGCTCACCATCGATTAAGTCAATGGGTGGTGCGCCATCTCTTGTAGCTTCTTTGATTGCATCTCTAGTGAATGTACCAGTGGTGATCAGTAATCCCTTATCCGTGCGTCCTTGCATGGCCCCTCGAAAATCCCGAATCTGGCTGGCTGAAACGGAACCTTGATAGCGCTTGCACTGAAAAAGGACATGAAAACTTAGAAACCCGTTAATTCTAGCGATACCAACTCCATCGATGCCACCATCACCAGATTTGCCTGTCACTTGCACCTGAATGAAGCCGGACTCTCGCAGCAAGCGTTGAGCCAGTCTCTCAAAAGCATTGGGATCTAAAGATAACAGCATTTGATGAAGCTGCTGCTGCCATTCAAGCTCGTCTGAGGTTTCTATCGCTTCAATAGGTGCATCTGAAGAATCTGAGGGAATCGTTTTCTTTTTATCAACGTCTCGAACCGTCTTAACAATTTCTCTTGCATCAAGAGCATCAAAGTTGGTAGAAGTTGAGACTAATGACCAGACTCCTCGCGCTGAGTTTTCTATAAGTCCATATTTCTTGAGGTAGGTACGACTCCAGGCAAGTCGATATTCAACTTCGCTCTGAGATGTACTTCCATGAGTGATCTCCAATATCTGATCAGGAAGATTAAGAAGCTGCACCACTTGCTCATAGATTTCTTCAATTGTTCCAGATCCCCCTAATGCCTGTAAGGATTGGATTGTAGGGATGAGCATTGAGTCGAAGGTTGGAGCTGAAGATACTGATCGCTTCATGCGAAAATGCTAGTCCTTCTCTGGAAATATTGTCAATCAAGTATTAAGCATTGCACCGGATGTCAAGCTATCTTGTGGCTGTTTACTTCTTCAAAGATGATCTAGTCGAGACACCCTAGCCCAGGAACGAACTGAACGAATGTCTTAACTCACCCGCCATTAACAAGCCGGGATCCCGTCAAAATAGCTAACACAAAGGGATCCCTGTTCCACTCTGACCCCCATTAGAGAAGTTCCTTCATCGCCTCTCCGACAATCTGGATCCCGCTGTTGATCCGGTCGGCGGGCTGATAGCTGAAGGCCAACCGCAGGGCATCATGCCCGACATCCTCGGCAAAACAACGGGATCCCGGTAAAAAAGTCACCCCCTGGGCTCGCGTCAAAGTCACCAGTTCATTAGCCTTGATCTGCTCCGGTAATTGGCACCAGATGAAAAATCCCCCTTGGGGCACCCCCCACTGCACCTCCGCCGGGAAAAACTCGGCCATCGCCGCTGCCATCAAATCTCGTTTGTCCCGATAGCCCGCCTTCAAAACCTCAATATGCTGCTCTAGCTGACCATCCGCACAGAATCGCGCCACCATCCGTCCCAAGAAGCGCCCCAGGGATCCCTCGCTGCGAAACATATCCAGCCGCTTGACGATCTCCGGCGATCCACAGCCCCAGCCCACCCGCAATCCGGGGGCGATGATCTTAGAAAACGTCCCCACATGCAGCACCCAACCCTCTTGATCTAGCGAGGCTAAGGTGGGCAAGGGATCCCCCTCAAAGCGCAGGTCGTAGTAGGCATCATCCTCCACCACCACCACACCATACTCCGCCGCCAGTGCCACCAAACGGTGCCGACGCTCCAGCGATAGACAGGATCCCTTGGGGTTTTGGAAGGTGGGGATCGTATAGATAAATCGTGGTCGGATCCCTTGTTTGGCCAGGGTGCGTAATTGGGTCTCCAACTGCTCCACCACCATGCCATCTTGATCGACGGGGATCGAAATCAGCCGTGCCCCTGCGGCCACAAACCGACTCACCGCCCCCATAAAGGTCGGCCCTTCCACCATCACCACATCCCCAGGTTCCACAAATACTTGCGGCAGTAGCCCCAGCAGTTGTCCCGACCCGTGGCTGATCACCACATTTTCAGGGATTGCCTCTACCCCTCGCTGGCGCATGATCTGCAAAACCTGCTCGATCAACCCCGTGTAGGTGGAGCCATAGTTGAGGGCATCATCCCCCTCCTGCTCCAAGACTTGGGTGGTCGCCTCA
>JBHJNR010000029.1:0-8997 GCA_050330615.1 Cyanophyceae cyanobacterium | reverse complement strand
ATACACCAGGGATCCAGGATACTTTCACGGTAGCGGGAGAGGGGACTTACACCGTCAATGCGGCAGGAGTGGTGACCTTCACCCCGCTGGCAACCTTTACGGGAGTAGCAACACCGATTAGCTACACGGTCGATGATGAGGAGGGCAATACTTCCAACATCGCCACGATTACCGTCACAGTAGATGCAGCAGCTCCGCCGACCACCCAAAATGACACGGCCACCACTCCTGCCAATACCCCTGTAGACATCCCCATATTGGACAACGACACGGATGGAACCTTCCCGATTGACCCAACAACCGTAGATTTGGATCCCAATACACCAGGGATCCAGGATACTTTCACGGTAGCGGGAGAGGGGACTTACACCGTCAATGCGGCAGGAGTGGTGACCTTTACCCCGCTGCCAACCTTTACGGGTGTGGCAACACCGATTAGCTACACGGTCGATGATGAGGAGGGCAATACTTCCAACATCGCCACGATTACCGTCACCGTTGCTGATGCAGTCCCGCCAAGTGCAGATAATGACACGGCGAATACCCCATTCAATACCCCTGTCAGGATCCCGGTTCTGGACAATGACATTCGTGGAACCAATCCCTTGGATCCCACCAGTGTGACCATTACCAATCCTCCCACCAATGGCACCGTGACCGTGGATCCGGTAACAGGAGTGATCACTTATACGCCCAATCCTGGCTTTACAGGCACAGACACCTTTACTTATCAGGTCTGTGACACCAGCACCCCCCCTCTCTGCGATACCGCAACCGTGAGCGTGACTGTTGGGGCGGCTCCCACTCCGATACCGGGCGAGACCGATACCGCCATCACACCTGTTGGTACTCCAATTCAAGTGGATCCCTTAACGAACGATCCTCCAGGATCCGACCCCTTGGATCCCACCAGTGTGACCATTATCAATCCCCCCACCAATGGCACCGTAACCGTGGATCCAGTCACAGGAGTGATCACCTACACGCCCAATCCTGGATTTACTGGCATAGATACCTTCACCTATGAGATTTGCGATACTAACCCAACTCCTTTGTGTATTCGAGTCCCTGTGACCGTGACTGTTGTGGAGGTCAGACTGGTCAAACGGATCACCGCTGTCGACGGGATCCAAACTCCTGGATACGTGAATGTGCCCACGGATCCCAACGATGATCCTGGGGTCGCTTGGCCAGACGGCTCAACAGTCTTTCTGCAAGGTAGGGTCGATCAAAGAGTGGGATCCTCATCCACAGTGCAGTTTTCCATCTATTTTCTGGTGAATCCAACCCCCTCAGACTTTTTGGTCTGTGATCCCCTATCTCCAGGCTTCACCTATCGTCCAGGCAGTTTATCGGTCAGACTCACTGGGCAGCCGATGACCATGCTCAGCGACGCCCAGGATAGTGATGCTGGAGCCTTTATCCCAGCGGGAATGCCTGTGCCTGAGGGTTGTGGAGGGATCCCTAACCCCAATGGCGTGGTGGTGGTCACAATTGAAGACGGGTCACCAGGGATCATTCGTTTTGAAGTCACAGCGCCTGACTAAAATCCCAACCCCCTATAAAACTCAACAGTAGGGTTGATCTGCCATCAAATGGCGGTAATCCGTACTCGTCCACCCGGATCTAGGGGGGGTTTGGATCCCTGGGGGGCTATTGTCAGGCGGGAAAGCAGACTGGTAAACTAGCACTCGTGAGGTGAGAGTGCTAAGTTGATCGCTCAAGCCTTAGTCAAGATTAGAAACGCAAGCCAACAGCAAGGCAATAATCTGAAGGACTTCCACACCGGATCCATACGATTTTGCTTCGTGCTCTAGACACCACGGAGGGTATTTTCATGCCAGCACTAAGTTTGAACGTGTCCACCCTGAAGCCCCTAGGGGATCGGGTATTGGTCAAAATCGCCGAACAAGAAGAGAAAACCGCAGGCGGAATCTTTTTGCCCGATAACGCCAAAGAAAAGCCTCAAGTGGGCGAAGTCGCCGCTGTCGGCCCCGGCAAGCGCACCGATGATGGCAAATTGATCGTCGTCGAATTGGCAGTGGGTGCCAAAGTGCTCTACTCCAAGTATGCCGGTACCGAAGTCAAACTGGGCGCTGAAGACTATGTGTTGCTGACCGAGCGAGATATCCTCGCCGTCGTTCAGTAAGCAACTGAGTTCAGTAAACAACTGAGTTCAGTAAACAGATTGGCTCAGTAAACAACCTCAGCAACCACCAGACAGATTAAGCAGGTTAGTGGCCTTCCACACACCCCTAGCAGGCTCCTCGTCTGGCTGCTTTCTCAGGATTTACTCCGCACCTTTCACTCAATCACTCTCGATTTCAACAGAGGGATCCATCATGGCTAAGTCAATCATTTTTAACGAAGATGCCCGTCGCGCCCTAGAACGGGGTATGGACATTTTGGCCGAAGCGGTCGCCGTCACCTTGGGGCCTAAGGGGCGCAACGTGGTGCTAGAGAAGAAATTTGGCGCACCCCAGATCATCAATGATGGCGTCACCATTGCCAAAGAAATTGAACTGGAAGACCACGTTGAAAACACTGGCGTTTCTTTGATCCGTCAGGCGGCTTCAAAAACCAATGATGCAGCCGGAGATGGCACCACCACCGCCACCGTTCTCGCCCATGCCATGGTGAAAGAAGGCATGCGGAACGTGGCCGCAGGAGCCAACCCCATCGCCCTCAAAAAAGGTATCGATCGGGCCATCAAGCACTTGGTGGAACAGATCTCTGAGCACGCTCGCCCCGTCGAAGATTCCAAAGCCATCGCCCAGGTGGCTTCTATCTCTGCCGGTAACGATGACGAAGTTGGCCAGATGATCGCTGAGGCCATGGACAAAGTGGGCCGCGAAGGGGTGATTTCCCTGGAAGAAGGCAAGTCCATGACCACCGAGCTGGAAATCACCGAAGGGATGCGCTTCGACAAGGGCTATATTTCTCCCTACTTCGCCACCGATATGGAGCGGATGGAAGCGGTACTGGAAAGCCCCTTCATCCTGTTGACCGACAAAAAGATCACCTTGGTGCAAGACTTGGTGCCTGTTTTGGAGCAAGTGGCCCGCTCCGGTCGGCCTCTGTTGATCATCGCTGAAGACATCGAAAAAGAAGCCTTGGCCACCCTGGTGGTGAACAAGCTGCGGGGTGTGCTGAATGTGGTGGCGGTGAAAGCCCCTGGATTTGGCGACCGTCGTAAGGCCATGTTGGAAGACATCGCCGTCCTGACCGGTGGTGAAGTGATCACCGAAGATCGCGGCCTCAAGCTGGAAACCACCAAGCTGGAGTCCTTCGGATCCGCTCGTCGCATCACCATCACCAAAGACAGCACCACCATCGTGGCAGAAGGCAACGAAGCTGGTGTCAAGTCCCGTTGCGAGCAGATCAAGCGTCAGTTGGAAGAAACCGATTCCAGCTATGACAAAGAGAAGCTGCAAGAGCGTCTGGCCAAGCTGTCGGGCGGTGTGGCGGTGATCAAGGTGGGTGCCGCCACCGAGACCGAGATGAAGGATCGCAAGTTCCGTCTCGAAGATGCCATCAACGCCACCAAGGCAGCGGTGGAAGAAGGTATTGTCCCTGGCGGTGGCACCACCTTGGCCCACTTGATCCCCATCATCACCGAGTGGTCTGCGGCCAACCTGAGTGGCGATGAGCTGAGCGGAGCGACTTTGGTGGCTCGTGCCCTGGGATCCCCCTTGCGTCGGATCGCTGACAACGCCGGTCAAAATGGCGCGATTGTGCTGGAGCGGGTGAAGGAGAAAGACTTCAACACCGGCTACAACGCCCAGGACAATACCTACGTCGATATGTTTGAAGTTGGCATCGTGGATCCGGCCAAAGTGACCCGGTCTGCTCTGCAAAACGCCGCCTCTATCGCTGGGATGGTGTTGACCACCGAAGCGATTGTGGTGGACAAGCCCGAACCCAAGGGATCTGCTCCAGCCCCCGGCGGCGGTGACTACGACTATTGATCTTGAGTCGCTAACTTGTCGCTAACTTAATGGCTAGCAATTGAGTTAGCTCCAATCTCTGGGATCCTGCCTAATGGTGGGATCCCTTTCTTTTGGGGTGATCTTTAGCTACTGGAGCTGATCTCTCGCCTAAAGTGGTCATACTCTGAGGATTGGATCCCAGCCTGTAAGACCTGCAAAACTCTAGCAGTATCATTGGCAAGTAAGGCATCAACATCTAACCAGAGACCAGGGAAAACGTGACTCTTGAGGATCCCATCTGGATCAGCACTCAGTAACCCATACTGGCCGTCTTGTAAAACAAACCAGTCCAACCGTTTTTCATACGTTTGCCAGACAATATACTCTTTGACCCCATGTCGACAATAAACCGTCTTCTTCTCCCCTAAATCATAAGAAGCACTACTGGCGGCAATTTCTGCGATCAGTTCTGGAGCGCCTTCGATATAATCTTCGGGCGAAATGGTGACCTGCCCTCCCAACTCAGGTTCCAGAAAAAGAGCTATATCCGGCTGAGGTTCATTATCGAAATCCAGCCGGACTGTAGCGTTGTCGGCTAGCACAAGTCCTGGAGTGACTAGTTTGTAATATCCCATCCAAGCCATCAATCGTCCGTGGGGTTCTCCATGATTTCTCAAGCGTAAAGCCGCAGACATATAGACCCTTCCTTCGATCAGCTCGGCTTTTTTGAGATGGGCCATAGCCTCGTAGCGTTTCTCAAATTCAACCTGCGTCAGATGATCCCCCTGCTCTAGGGGAGGGATCCCGATGGGGCTGATTTGGGGTTTCATCGCCTGTTCCTAGAAACTCTGCCTCTATCCTAAACAGTCCCCTTGATCATCGATAGATTATCGTCAACCCAGTGTTCTTAGTTCTCAAGGCCGATGACGGCGATACCACCGCATTAACATCCCCGCCAACATTTCAGACTTGTGCCGCACCAAATGGGACTCTGTGTCCTCCGCCATCACATTGGCCAGCACCGCCCGACAGCCCAAAAAGGCCAACTTTTCGGGATCCAAACGCACTGCATCGGATCCCACCTGTCGATAGCGGGCCAGAGTCTCCTCCGATGGCGGCTGTTTCTGGACGAGAACCGCGTCAAAGAGGCGGGTGCCTGCCACCTTATCCAGCGCAATCACATGATCCCCCACGGTGTAGCCTGTGGTTTCTCCTGGCTCCGTCATAATGTTGCAGATGTAGATATGGGGAGAGC
This sequence comes from Cyanophyceae cyanobacterium, assembly GCA_050330615.1. GTDB lineage: Bacteria > Cyanobacteriota > Cyanobacteriia > Thermostichales > Thermostichaceae > JAAUUM01. The sequence goes on along the minus strand of JBHJNR010000029.1, from coordinate 3,813 downwards.
GGTTGCGGGCAATGGCGGCCACAATCTCGGGCACCAATAGATTAGGAATAACGCTGGTATAGAGACTTCCTGGCCCCAGGATCAAAAAATCAGCCGCCTCAATCGCCTCAATCACCTCCTTAACAGCAGGAGGATCTGCTGGATCACAGCCCACCCGCACCACGTGACCGCGTGCTTTGGCAATATTTGATTCCCCTACCACCCAACGCCCATCGGACAATTCCGCCCATAGGGTGACATCCGACAGCGTTGCGGGCAAGACTCGCCCCTGGATGGCCAACACCTGGGAGGTGGCGGAGATGGCCCGAATCATATCTCCCCCCGTGACCGACGTGAGGGCTGTGATAAATAGGTTGCCAAAGCTGTGGCCCGTCAAGCCTTCCCCAGAGTTGAAGCGATACTGAAAAAGCTCCGTGACGAGTTTTTCCTCGTTGGCTAAAGCCGCCAAGCAATTGCGAATATCCCCTGGGGGCAACACCCCAATCTCTCGCCGTAAACGCCCGGAGGATCCCCCATCATCGGCCACCGTCACCACAGCGGTGATGTTGGAGCTGTAGTGTTTGAGTCCTCGCAAAAGAGTAGATAGCCCCGTGCCCCCCCCCAAGGCAACAATCTTGGGGCCACGATTGAGTCGCCGCTGAGCCAGAATCCGTTCTACCAGACGGGGTTCTCCTTCCGGCACCAACACATTAGTGATGGACTGCATGGCACTGCGCAGTCCCAAAAAAACCAATGCCAGTCCCAGCCCAGTCACCAACGGGCCGCTGATATAGCTGGGCACCAAGTTGGTAATAGTTTGTAACAGCCCCTCCAACAGTTGCTGAATCCGAAAGATGGGGGTTTGCTCAGCCCAGATAGCAATACCCAGGGCCAGCAGCATCGCTCCCGCAATGGCTAGTCCTAACCAGCGCTTGACCGATAATCCCGGAAACAGCCATTTCCAGCCATCCATCATGGGGATCCGAGGTCGAGACAGGAGAGGATTGGGCTTTGGCTCAGGCTTCAAGTCAGACATATCTCATCTGGGATCCAAGTGAATCTGGGCAGACTCCCAGAGGACAGGGGTATGGGAGACATCCCGCTTGGACTGTTGTAAGTGGCGATGTACCACTTGTAGTTTATAGGGCTGTCGATGGGCAGGGATCCCCATGGGATCTTCCTGGTCAGCCGTGAGAACCTCAGCCAACTGCTCCACCATCGCCACCGAGCGATGCTGCCCTCCTGTGCAGCCGATGGCGACGGTCAGATGCGCCCGCTGTTCTGATTGATAGGCAGGGATCCAATCTTTGAGCAGGGTCTCAATATGACGATAGGTGCGCTGAGTCAGCTCGTGCTGGAAGATATACTCCCGCAAGACGGGATCCAAGCCTGATAAAGGACGGAGTTCGGGCACAAAATAGGGATTGGGTAAAAAGCGAATATCAAAGACTAGATTGGCATCTGTTGGTAACCCAAACTTGTAGCCAAAACTTACTAAAGAGACGGTTAGAGGGACAGAGCCGCCCTGAACTAAGGTTTCTAGCCAAGTCCGAATCTGCATTGGATTGAGCGCGGTGGTATCCAATTGATGAGAGCTTTGCGCTTGCAATGCTTGCAGATGCTGCTCTTCTATCTGAATGGCTTCGTGCCCCCCTCCGGTGCTGCCAAACGGATGACGACGACGGCTGGTGGTTTGTCGACGGACCAGCATCTCAGGGCTAGCGGTCAGAAAAACCAACGGGATCCCTTGTTGGGTACACCAAGGGGCCAGGACTTCCGCCTCTCGAATCAGCCGCTCCCCCCGCAGATCGAGGACATAGGCAAGGCGGGGATGATGATGACGCATGGACTCATGGACGGTTGTCACCACACTGGGAGCCAGACTATCCACCCCCACAAAGCCCAAAACTTCCAACTGCTGGAGGGCCAGACTTTTGCCCACCCCAGTCGAACCGGCGATCACAACCGTAGAAACAGAATTTTGCATGGGTGCCATTATCTCATCATCCTTGAACGATTGGCCTTAGACGATTGATGACTGACGAGGAAGTCCAATCACTACCCCCAGCAGAGTTTAAGTGTCTTACAGGCGTGCGGAGAGAAACGTTTGACCTAGGGTTATCTGCTGGGGGTTATCTGCTGGGGGTTGTCTACTCGCCTCCTCACTTGCAGCGGCAACGGGAAAGTGGGGGACATAACAGACCGAGTGTTACACCATAGCTTCCAAGGGTATTGTTCAGATCTTTGTAGAGCCTACACTATCAATTGAAAGACAACATCTATAGACTTATCATAATTCTTAAGGTGTTGCTCTCCACAGTTGTCTGCCTGAGTTCTTGGGATTGACAAATAAGGGATCCCTATGCAGACTATTTAGGTGCTACTGGGAATAAACTTACTCCCTGTGTACGTTCTCAGATCGGGATTGGATGTACAGTTTCTGCTGGAAGATACTATCTTGGGTAAGCCATTGATTTGACATGCTTTTTCTAAGGAAAAATATCAATGATTGAGTCAAAAATATTTCGTGTTCCGATGTCTTCTCCCGCCGATATATCTGGCCTAAAAAAATTAGTTGATGAGGGTCATATCAACCCTGATGATATTATTGCCATTTTGGGGAAAACAGAAGGGAATGGTTGTGTCAATGACTTTACTCGAGGCTATGCAACCCTAGCCTTCAGAACCTACTTGCAAGACATAACTGGGAAAACAAAACGTCAGATTGCTGAAAAAATTGCTTTTGTGATGTCTGGTGGAACTGAGGGAGTTATGACCCCCCATGCCGTTATTTTTACCAATCGGCACGTAGACCAACCACTCCATCAAGAAAAGTCTCTGGTGGTAACCTCTGGGTTTACGCGGGATTTTTTGCCAGAGGAGCAAGGAACGATGGTGATGGTTTATGAAGTCGCCCAGACCGTCAACCGCTTGATGGAGAAAGTCGGTATTCAAAACCCTCAAGATGTCCATTTTGTCCAGATCAAATGCCCTTTGTTAACCTCTGAGCGAATCAATGATGCTCAAGCCCGATCCCAAAAGGTTGTTACCCAAGACACTTACAAGTCAATGGGATATAACCGAGGCGCGTCAGCTTTGGGAGTGGGCATAGCACTCAATGAAATACAAGCAAAAGATATTAAGGATCAAGATATTTGCCAGAATCTAGATCTTTACTCTTCTGTTGCTTCAACATCCTCTGGGGTTGAGCTGCTGAATTGTGAGATCATCTTGATGGGGAACTCAGTACTGGGTTCAGGAGCTTATTATATGGGTCATGCGGTCATGCAGGACAGCATTGATCTAGAAGCAGTTTTACGAGCAATGCAAAATGCTGGTCTGGACTTTGAGGGTTTACCTAACCGCCAAGAATTATCCCGAATTGTTGGTATTTTTGCCAAAGCAGAAAGTAGCTCGACTGGTCTTATTCGCAATCGCCGTACCACCCTATTGACCGACTCAGATATCAACCACACCCGCCAAGCCCGAGCCGTGGTGAATGCTGTCATCGCCTCAGTGGTAAGGGATCCCATGATCTATGTCTCCGGTGGCGCAGAACATCAGGGGCCAGATGGAGGCGGGCCCATTGCAGTCATCATTTCCCGCTAACGGCAAAGCCCCAAAAGGAGTGCGGTTTAGAAAATGAGTCATTAGCCGATGGGATCCCGCTCAACTGTCGACCAGAATACAGTGGGAGCAATCTACCCTGCCCAAATTCTATGCCCATTACTGGCCTGTTTCACATCGCCATCAAGACGGCGGATTTAGATACAACAGTGGCGTTTTACACCCAGCTTATGGAGTTGCAAGAGGTTCCTCGGCCAGATTTTGGGT
>JBHJNR010000028.1:0-5430 GCA_050330615.1 Cyanophyceae cyanobacterium | reverse complement strand
CCCATCTGACCCGTCTGCTCAGATAGAGATCCAAGCTGAGCAGACGGGTCAGATGGGGCCGTTGAATCTTGACCGCCACCCATTCACCGGAATGAAGACGAGCCTTGTGAACCTGGCCCAAACTGGCTGCTGCCACAGGCTCAGGAGTGATCTCCGCAAAGATCTGATCCACCGGTCGACCTAGCTCCTGTTCGACGCGAGCAAAGGCCAGCTTAGAGGGGAAGCCCGCCAGATTATCTTGCAGTTGGGTCAGTTCTTCTAGATAATCGCGCCTGATCAAATCGGGGCGCGTGGAGAGGGCTTGCCCGACCTTGACAAAGCTGGGGCCAAGTCGGGTCAATAACTGTCGCAATTGGGAGGCTCGTCGGGCTGTATTCCTCTCCGACTGGCCAAACCATCGATCCAGCTGAAGGCTGCACACAAAAGTTAGGAGGGGCACAACCACCGCTAGCAGGCGTCCCACCACCGCTCCCCAGCGCCAGCGATAATAGCGAGCAATCGCCTGGGCATCATAAGCCTTCAACTCGGCAAGGGGATCTTGGCGCACCGTGTTTGACCTCCAGCAATTCTAAATCTGAGGCAAAAGTCTAATGCAAGAATCTATTGCAAAAACCTGATACAAAAGGCTGGGGCACCGCTTAAGGATCTACCCTCACCCGTTGGGGATCTCCTTTGGTCAAGCCTGCTGCAACCTTAGTTTTGCAAAGAAAACATAAACTACACCACATTTCTTTACTTTTACAGTATACGAAAAAGAGATGCCTCCCGATAGAAAAAGGCAACCCACGGAGGAGATGCCTAGATCCAGGGATCCCACCAGGGATTCCAAAGAATACAAATACTGGGATTGAGGGACAGGGGATCCCTAAGATCCCCCATCCAGACTTGAGATCTGGGCCCACCCGCAAGAGAGAAGGGGGATCCTTCGGCTGCTGAAGTGGGGCTGATACGCAGGACTGATACGCAGGCCTGATGTAGTGATTTATTCCAAGGGTGTCACCTCCACCTCAGTCACCCCTTCTTCATAGATGCCCAAGGCTTGAGCAGCGGCAGTGGAGATGTCTAGATCTCGACCGTTGATGAAAGGGCCTCGATCAAGCACCGTCACCACAATGCTGCGGTGGGGATTTTCAGTATTGGTCAAGACAAGACGGGTGCCAATCGGTAATGAACGGTGGGCAGCGATGAAATCCTCAAAGGGGCGAAAAGTGCTGCCATCTTGGAGGACATTCCATTCTTGGTGGGGGGGCAGTTCTCCGTAGTGAGACACCACCATGAAGCGAGGGCTGGCTTCTGCGGCCATTGATCCTACTATCACCATTGCGAAGGTAGCCGCGAGTTGGAAGGCTGTGGCCTTCAATAGAGGCGAGGTAGCAGCGGCAAAGTTGACAAGAGCTGACTGTTTGTGTGTCGAGAGAGCGGCAGGAGTTGAGAACAGGGATCTATCACCTTGATAAACCTGATTTAGGGAGTGACTCGGCAGACGCTGAGGGCGATCAAACAGGGGCAGCTTGGATCCGAACCAATGGTTAAGCTTGGTCATCGTTTCCATCCATCCTTATTAAGTCAAGACAACAGGCTACGGCGCTTGTTGAAGGCATCCGCAGCCCTACAGGAACACTGACGTGTCAGAGAACCTTAACGTTCCCGTAACCTAATGTAAAGGATCTTGTCCGAATTTCACTCAAAATCGATTGACTAGGCTCGCTTCCACTGCATGTAAGGGATCCCCGCAGCACGAACCTTGACTTGCTCAGCTTGGGCCAAGAGTTGACCACAGGCATCCCATGTGCCGCTCAGCATCATTTGTTTTGCCCCAGTCGGCATCGACACTGAGATAGCCTGATCAGCCCAGGTGAGTTGGTCAGCGGCCAGATCGAGGCTGAGGGTGAGGCTGGGATCCTGCTGAATGGCCTGCTGGACTTTGGTCACATCGCCAGGGACTGCAATCACACAGGGGATCCCTAAGGCGACGCAGTTGCCAAAGAAAATCTCGGCAAAACTTTCCCCAATGACCGCCTGGATCCCCCAGCGCTGCAAGGCTTGAGGGGCATGTTCCCGACTGGAGCCACAGCCAAAATTGCCATTGACCACCAACAGATGGGATCCCTGGTACTGGGGTAGATCAAAGGGATGCTGTCCTGCCAATTGCGCCCGGTCATCCACAAAAACCTGCTCCCCCAGCCCATCAAAGGTGATGGAGCGCAGAAAACGAGCTGGAATGATTCGGTCAGTATCAATGTCATTGCCCACCAGCGGGATCCCGCGTCCCTGGAGGAGCTGGATCACAGAGGAAGAAGGTGCAGTTGAAACCATGAGATCTCCTCAGAGGTCAGTAGCGTGAATAGACGGATTGGGGAATGGACAGATTGAGTCCTCAATAGGCCGAGCAATGCTGCCTTAAGCCCGCACAGTTGACTCAAACTTGGCCTACCAGGGTATCACTTTCGGTTGCTAGGCTTCTGTATTGGCATCCGGCTTACCCTCTGGGGCAATGGGGATCCCAAAGCAGGCTCAGGCCAGCCCTACAAAGGCTCCCAGGAGTGAATAAAAGGCGTGAGTTAATCGGCTCTTAGCAGCCCAGATCGGTCAGCTCAATCGATTCCTGCTATGATTTGGCCTGATTTGGTGTGTGGAGAGTGGTGGGTGTGGGTGTTGAAACCGTCGTCGTGGAAACTCAGACGTTCTATCATTTCGTCGGCATCGGTGGGGTGGGGATGTCGGCTCTGGCTCATATCTTTGCCAAGCTAGGCTGCCGGGTCAGCGGATCAGATGTGGCCCATAGTCCGCGCACCCAGCGCTTACAGGAGTTGGGGGTGACCGTTTTTACGGGGCATCAAGCGGCACATGTGGCCGGGGATCCCTGTGTGGTTTACTCCAGCGCCATTCGGGCCGACAATCCTGAGCTTCAGGAGGCCATTGCCCGAGGGCTGACGGTCTGCCATCGGTCGGCATTGTTGGCCCAGCTGTTTCAGCGTATGAAAGGCATTGGGGTGGCGGGCACCCACGGCAAAACCACCACCAGCAGCATGATCGGCTATCTGCTCCTGCAGGCGGGCTGGGATCCCACCCTGGTGATTGGGGGCGAGGTGGATGCCTGGGAGGGCAACGCTCGAATGGGCCAAGGGGACTATCTGGTGGCGGAGGTGGATGAATCAGATGGATCCCTGGTGCAGTTGCATCCCCGCATTGGCATCATCACCAATATCGAGTTGGATCACCCCGATCATTTTCACGATCTGGAACAGGTGATCGAGGTGTTTCGGGCCTATGCCCAGCAGTGCCATCTGGTGATCGGTAGCCTCGATTGCCCCACCGTGGCGGAGCAGATTCGCCCCAGCCTTGGCTACAGCATTAATCATCACCCCGAAGCTACGTATCAGGCCCGTGATATCCACTACGGTGCCACGGGCACTCAGGCCACCATCTGGGAAAAAGACACCTGCCTGGGATCCCTGCACTTAAAGCTCTTGGGGGCGCACAATCTCAGCAACGCTCTGGCAGCAGTGGCGGTGGGTCAACACTTGGGGATCCCGTTTGAGACGACTGCCAACCTGTTAGGGCAGTTTATGGGGGCTCATCGTCGGTTTGAGCTGAGGGGGACGGTGGAGGATGTCATCTTTATCGACGACTATGCCCATCATCCCAGCGAGATCCAGGCCACCCTATCGGCGGCACGACTTCAGGATCGGCGGGTGTTGGCGGTGTTTCAACCCCACCGCTATAGTCGTTTAGCTTCTTTCTTCGACGATTTTACCCAGGCTTTTGACCAAGCGGATCTGGTGATCATCACCCCCACCTACAGCGCCGGAGAAGGGATCCATCCCAGCACCAGCAGCCTAAAGCTGGCAGCAGCGATGACTCAGTCCCATCCCTGGGTCTGCTACGAACCCAGCCTTACCACCCTGCCTGAATCTCTGGCTGCACGGCTGCAAACAGGGGATTTGGTATTGTTTTTGGGAGCCGGGGATCTCAATGGCCAAATCCCAGCCACAATTGAGGCATACACCCAACGCTGCCAGGCCAAGCTCACTGCAGATCTGGCGCTGAAACAATGATCAAGCTGATGAGCGAGGATCGAGTCACTCTCTTGACCGAGGCTGCCACCCCTTTGATCCGACCACAAGTCGTCTTGGCTCCCTACACCACCTTTCGAGTGGGTGGTGCTGCTGAGTGGTATTGCGAACCGGCCTCGATGGAGGAGATGGAACAGTGCGGCGAATGGTCGCAGCAAGCCGGGATCCCGACGACGGTGCTGGGGGCAGGCAGCAATCTTTTGGTCAGCGATGCCGGGGTATCAGGCCTGATCATCAATACTCGCAAGCTGCGGGGCATTCAGTTCCCGGCTCCTGGCCAGATCTGGGCTGCCGCTGGTGAGCCGCTGGCTAAACTGGCGCGGGTGGCAGCACGGCAAGGCTGGAGCGGATTGGAATGGGGCATTGGGATCCCTGGCACGGTAGGGGGTGCGGTGGCTATGAATGCTGGGGCCCATCAACAGTCCATGTCCGACTGTTTGCTCTCGGTGACGGTGGTCACCCCTGCGGGCCTAGTGCAGACGCTGTCTCCTGATGACCTGAGATTCGGTTATCGTCACTCGATCTTGCAGCAGCACAACTGGATCGTAACGGGAGCCTATCTTCAACTGGTGCCCGATCAAGATCCAGAGGTGGTGAAGGCCCAGACCGACCAAAACTGGCAGCAGCGGCATCAAAGCCAACCCTACGATTGGCCCAGTTGTGGCAGTGTGTTTCGCAATCCCAACCCGTTCACGGCAGGCTGGTTGATTGAGCAGAGTGGACTCAAGGGCTATCAGATTGGCGGAGCCCAGATCGCCCATCGTCATGCCAACTTTATCCTCAACCGCGATCAGGCCTCCGCCAGCGATATTCACGCCCTAATCCGCTTTGTGCAAGAGACGATTTTGAATCAGTGGTCACTGGTGTTGCAGCCAGAGGTCAAGATGTTGGGAGAGTTTGGGGCATCCTTACTGTGATCAACTTGGGATCAACTTGGGATCAACCCTTCCTGGCATGAATCCTAGGTGATTTCCCTGATCAGAGATCCTCCTCAGAGGGACAGGAAGAAAGACTGCCCCAAGCCATCTGGATGCCATAGTCAGAAGAGTTGACTCCAGCTCTTGCTCAGGGCTCTAGCCAGCCTCAACCCTACAGCCTCTCGTTTGATGCGCCTTCTGAACCCGTCCTCCCCCCGTTTCTTTGCGTTGCTTTCCATCGGGGCAGCCCTGTTGACCATGGCTCTAAAAACCTTGGCCTATGGTGTCACGGGATCCATTGGGTTGCTCTCCGATGCGTTGGAGTCTGGCATCAACTTGGTGGCCTCATGTGTGGCGGTATGGGCCTTGTCACTGGCGGCCAAACCAGCGGATCCTGAGCATCCCTACGGTCATAGCAAAGCAGAGTATTTCTCTAG
>JBHJNR010000027.1:0-8247 GCA_050330615.1 Cyanophyceae cyanobacterium | reverse complement strand
CAGTTTATTGAGCAACAGCAATCAGATCGTGGGCTCAGCCTCTTGACCAAGTATCCGGTGTTGGCAAAACTCTTGGTGATTCGGACTCAGAATTGGATTGCAGCCACTCAAGAGTTTTTGACCCGACTCAAGGCCGATTTACATGACCTTCAGGAGCAATTTGCGGGCCTATCAGGGCGGGTTCAATCCCTGACACCAGGTCTCTCCGATTCTCACCATCATGGTCGGACTGTCATCTTTTTGAGCTTTGAGGCAGGGCCTTCTGTCATCTATAAACCCCGCTCTCTGGCACTGGAAATTGCTTTTGAGAAGCTGCTCACCTGGCTCAATCAGCGGTCATCATCGCTGCACCTCAAAACCTATGCTGTTTTGGAGCGGGGATCCCACGGTTGGGTGGAGGTGATCCAGCACCAGCCCTGTGATGATCAAGTGGCAGCGGCTCGATTCTTTCGACGAGCGGGGATGTTGTTATGTGTGCTCAATGTTTTGAATGCCACCGATTGCCATCAGGAGAACTTGATTGCGGCAGGGGAGGATCCGGTTTTGATCGATCTGGAAACCGTGATTCAGCCAGAGGTGAAGAGCTTTTTAGATGACGATATGGCCGCTCAGATTGACTCTATTGCCTTTCAGCAATTACAGCAGTCGGTGTTGAGAACGGGGATGCTGCCCCGCTGGGAAATGACAGGCAACGGTGGGGCCTATGATGCCAGTGGTTTGGGTGGAGTGGGAGAACAGCCGGATCCCTTTGTCTCCAGAGTCTGGCAACACATCAACACTGATGCGATGGCGCTGGTCTACGAACAGAATGAAACCTTGCCGGTGTATCCCAATGAGGTCTTTATTAGGGAGCAGTCTCAGTCGCCCGGTCAGTATGTTGAGGACTTGGCGGCGGGATTTACAGACATGTACGGCATCCTGACCCACTATCGAGATCAATTGCTGGCGGCAGATAGCCCTCTAGAGGCGTTTGGCCACCAATCGATTCGGATCCTGTTTCGGAATAGCCAGCTCTATGCCCATTTGCTAGACCGCTCGTTGCGACCCAAGGCTCTGCAAAGCGGCCTCGCCCATAGTTTGGAATTTGAACCTTTGAGTGTGGGGTTGCTCAAGCCCAGCCAAAAGCCTGCCATCTGGCCCATCCTCAGAGCTGAATGTCTGTCGCTGGAATTACTCGATATTCCTCATTTCATGGTTGACTCCAGCCAGACCGCGTTGGAAATCTCCGCTGGCTATCAGATTCTGGAGGCATTGGAATCCTCCAGTCTGGCCAAGGCCCGAGAGCGGATCCAGGCTCTATCCCCCGATGATCTGGCCTACCAAGTGGGGATCCTACGGGCTACCTTGGCTCTGCGGGATAGCCTCGCTATGGATCAATCGGCTCAGGCTGCTGTTCCGGTCAATATTTCGGCAACACCACCAGAGGACAGGGATCCCGTCCTGCCCTTATTGACGTCAGATTTGGTAGAAGCCGCAGATCAGCTGGCTCAAGCTTTAGCCTCCCGGCAGATTCGCAGCCAAGACGGCAATATCACTTGGCTGGGGATCGCCTTTCTGCCCCAGGCTCAACGGCTGCAACTACAACCCCTGGGCTATGGTCTCTACGATGGGTTGAGCGGCTTGGCCCTTTTCTTTGCGGCGATGTACCGACAGACTGGAGCCTATCAAAACCTGACCTTGAATACTCTGCAAGGGTTGCGTAAAGCACTAGCACTGGCCCAGAGTCCCACAGATCAATCTGCCTTGGGATCCCGGCTGGGGCTGGGGGGAGGCAGTGGGCTGGGTAGCATCCTCTACACCTTAATGCGGGTGGGGCAATGGCTGGAGGATCCCTCTCTGTGGGTCTCTGCCCGTCAGGCGGCAGATCTGATCACGCCGGAGTTGCTAGACAGCGATGGCTACTTTGACTTGGTGTTGGGGGGCGCTGGCACCTTACTGGGGTTACTGGCTTTGTATAAAGTAGATCCCAGTCCTGAGGTGTTGCAGCGGGCCATTCTCTGTGGGGATCACCTGTTAAAATACCGGATCCCTGGCCAAAAGGGGGGCTGTGCTTGGCCCAGTGCCACTGGCGAACGCTTTAGTGGCATCTCCCACGGGGCGGGCGGTATTGCCTATGCCCTGCTCAAACTGGGATCCCTCAGTGGAGACGAGCGTTTTCATGCGGTTGCTCAAGAGGCTTTGACCTTTGAGACCAGCCTAATGTGTGATGGCAATTGGTACGATTATGAGCCTAATCTGAGCGAAGCCCAGCAACCGCCACTCCTCACCACGTGGTGTCATGGGGCACCGGGCATTGGACTGGCTCGACTGGGCAGCCTCCCCCACTTAGACTCTCCTCAACTCCAGGCGGATATCGAACGAGCCCGCCAGACCACCCAAGGGATCCCCTTGCAGCCCAACGATACCCTCTGCTGCGGCAATCTCGGTCGGATTGACTTCTTGCTAACCCTGGCTCAAACCACCCACAATCTTGAACTCCACAAGCACTGCCAACATCAGGTGGCTGCCATCGTGCAACGGGCTCACCAAACCGGCGGCTATCAACTCTTCCCTGATATCAAGGGATCCCTGGGCAATCCAGGCTTCTTTCAGGGTATGTCTGGGGTGGGCTATGAATTATTACGGATGGCCCACCCAGAAAAATTCCCATCGGTGTTGCTCTGGCATTGATCTGAGTCACTCCTTATGATGATCTGTGTCATGGCAGAGACCTGTTGCCAAGCTGATAATGGCTCTAACAGGTCAACAAACCTGTTTAACACAGCCTTTGCATCGGCGTTGTCGGCGTAAGAGGCGCTTATTCCACGCTCTGGTTGAGGATATATTTCCTTTACAAGAACATAGTTGGTTAACTCGCCAAGGCTCGCCCATTGGCTAATAGAGAAGCTCAGCAGTTTGTAGGATTATATGTCTGCAACTTAGGCTAAAGCCACTCTTGCGCCACCTGTATCAATGTTGAGCCTATTCGCAGCTTATTAATATAAGAGGAGTATCCATTCATGAATGAAGTTTTTAACTTTATCAATGAATTGAATCAACAAATTGAGACCCTGCCATCTCCTGCCACAGCAGACAGTCATGCTTTGTCAGACTCCATTCAAGAACTCAGTCAGGGGCTGTGGGAGTGGGATCTCAAAAGTAATCACATCACTTTTTCTCCCGCTTGGAAGGTGATGTTAGGCTACCAAGACCAAGAGATTGGTCATACCCCCATTGAGTGGTTGCACCGGATCCATCCGGACGATATTTATGCCGTTCGCAACACGTTGGTTCAACATCTGACCGGTCAGTCGCCCCACTTTGACATCGATCATCGAATTCTGCATCGCAATGGCACCTATTGCTGGGTGCGGGTGCAGGGGCGGGTCAGCCGGGATCCCCAAGGTGAACTTCAGACCATGATGGGATCCCAGGTGGATATCACCGCAGTCCGACAAGAGGATCCCCCTATCTCTCCTCCATTCATACCCAAGAAAAACCAGTTCCAGACTCGTCCTTCTCTCTCTAGCGTTTTTACGTACATCGAAGATCACTATCGTGAGCCGATCAGTCTGCGGGATGTAGCACAGGAAGTGGGGTATTCTCCCGCCTATTTGACAACCTTGGTGCAAAAACAAACCGGCAGAACGGTCAACCAGTGGATCATTGAATATCGTATGGTGGAAGCCCGTCTGCTACTGCTCAAAACCAATTATCCTATCCATAAGATTGCCGCCACAATTGGTTATCAAAGCACAGAGCATTTTATCCGGCAATTTCGTCAATTTCATGATGCTTCACCCAAGTGCTGGCGAGATAGTCATCGCTCAAAATTGATGGCATGATGAGGTTAATGGGTACTTTATTAATTCCCTCTTACCCTATTGTGGTTAGCCGTGATTGCTCCTCACCAGCGCAAAGATATTGAAACTCGCATTATTCAGCGAGCATGGCAGGATCCCGAGTTTCACCAACGGTTACTGACCGATCCCCGTCAGGCCATTGAGGAAGAGATGGGGGAGACGTTGCCAGATGGTTTGGAGATTACGGTGTTAGAAGAAACCAACCGTTCTCTCTTTCTGGTGTTACCCCCTCATCCGATGCCCGATGCCCCATCCACAGAACTCTCGGAAGCAGATCTGGACTTGGTGGCTGGAGGCAGTGCCTTTACGGTGGCGGGCCCCAATCGACTCAGCATTTGCCTGATCTGCCGTTAAGCAGCTCGGCCCGTACCTGCTCATACTGAGACACGATATGGGCCACTGCTTCTGAGGCCACTAGTTCTTCCAGAGTCAGTCCAGCTAGGGCCAAGATCAGGGCCATTTGGCTAATGGGATCCCGATCGGTCAGCTGTCGATCCGCAGATTCCAGGTGATGAGCAGCCTGCACCACCATCTGCTGCAAAATCTGAAAAGCTGAGTCACTCAAAGGGGGGATCCCACGATAGTGTTCTAACCGTCCCCCCGCTCGGTATGTAGGAAAGTCTTCTAACCCCAAAAAGAGCAGGAACCAATCGGCGCGAAACCGTCCTACCGCAGCGACAATTCCTCTGTAGTCAGCCATCAACTCGTCCATCAGGTTATTGCGCATCCGGCCCAAGATCCGACGGGTGAGGTAATGGGTGCTTTCATGCTCGCGCCGAATTATGAGCGACAGGTTTCGCCAGTCCGGTTCTGCTAGCCCGATCACGTCAGCCGGGATCCCGCTGTAGGGGGCATCACTGAGCAGCATCAACGCGTCTTGATAGAGAGCCTTGTGGGGAACCACCTGCTCCCGAAAGTAGCTACCCCAAGGTTGGCCGGGGTGTTGGCGCACCCAAGCTTGGCGCAATTGAGCAATCCGATCCCAATTGGGGATCCCAGCCACCATATAGGCTCCGATCGCTGCGGGCACCACAACAGGCTCATTTTTGTGAAGCAAGGCTTGCACCAAACTCTCAAAGTCAGCCCGCTCAGCCGCGATCAGGATCGGGATCTCGCCCGCCAACGTGGGGTGGATCACCAGTTGAAGGGCTTGGGGTTGAGCCAACTGGAGTCCTGGCTGGCTGGGATCCGGCGGGATCCCTCGCAGGGTAGCGGAGCGATATTCAGCTGTCTGGCTGATGCCCGCTTGAATTGGAAAGCGGAACGGCATCAGTTTGTTTTGTAACATCTCGAATAGGGATCCCTGGTCTTGGGCTGCAATGGCATAGCCAGACCAAGCCTGCACATGAGGTTCCGACGGCAATGGCAGGTTGCCTAAGGTTTGTAAACCACTCAGATCGAAATCCGCCTCGTTGTACTCCAATAGCATCTGAATGACAGTATCCTCTGCTCCGAGTGAACGAAGGACTTGGGCGCGTTCTTGGGGGTGGTTCGCCATAAAATTTAGTGCTCCTGGGCTGCTTGAGCAGCGCCTGATGACGTCCTTGATCCTGAGATCCTGAGATTAGGGATCCTAGAGAGCGTCTAAATCTTTCAAGACCGCCTCAGCAGAGCCATACCGATCAGGGGTCCGAAAGCAGATCATTTTGTCCAAAATTCCCCCCAGAGTAGGATTCACCCGAGCGAGATCTCGCCACTGATATTCATGTTCAGCCATATCGATAGGGATCCGGTTGGGGGGCCGACCGGTCAACATTTGAATCCCAATCACCCCCAGGGCATAGATATCGCTGGCGAATACAGGTTTGCCAAACAATTGTTCGTAGGGGGTGTAAGAGGGGGTACCGATGGAAACCGTCATCATCGTCCTCACTTCATCATCGGGATCCCGTTCTTTGGCTGCCCCGAAATCAATCAGGATTAATTGCTGATCGCTATCTCGACGAATGAGGTTATCCGGTTTAACATCCCGATGAATAATATTACGTTGATGGATAGCCCCTAAGATCGGCAGGGTACGTCGCAAAACATCCAGAACTTGAGCCTCACTACAGGGCTTTCCTTCGATCAATTCTTCATTGAGGGGATGGCCGACAATGTATTCTCGCAGTAGCCAGATATCATCCCCAGACTCGAGATAGTTGACGCCTTGGGGGATCTGCGACAGGTCAGCCAACATATCCAGCACCTCAGCCTCCCCTTGAAATAATCGTCGAGCGGTATCTATTTTGCTCAGGGATCCCATTTGGGGGTCAAAATGCTTGATCAAATATAGATCTCGTTTCCGCTTATTGGATTGCAGATCTTCGGCAACATAGGTCTGGCCAAATTGAGTCTGCCGCAAGATTTCCCTAACTCGATAGCGATTGAGAATCAAAGATGAGTCCGATGAATCATGAGAAGGCGATGGATCCCCGGACTTAAGTTGCCTAGCAGAGCCTGGTTGTGAGGTGGAGTGTTGTGAATGGGATCGGGTGGAAACAAGTGTCTTAACTAAGATCACAAAAACCACAATGATCGCCGCAGCAATCAAGGCCAATAAGACGATCACCAAGTAGATGGGGATTTGCATAGACAAAAGGAGTCTTACTCTCGCTACTCAATCAACAGCTATACCCAAGCTACTCATAGGATGACTTGACGAAATATTAGCGAAATACAAAGAATAGACTAAAGCTCATCTCCACAATGGAGGCGGAGTTTTTTGAGATAATTTAGCGGTGCTTTTAGCAAACAAAAGAATTGATAGATAACAAAAAAATAACACTCAAGTCTATCCTCCAACCCTATCATAGGTTAGCGGTTTCTCTCGATTCCCTAGTTGCTCAGGATCACAGCCTCTCGATCAGATGATCTCTAGGGAGCTATCCTGCACCCCTTTGCAGTAAGCCTCTTCGTGGGGTGTCAGGTTCCTGGGGGGGGTGTCTGGTTCGTGGGGGGGTGTCTGGGGGCAATCTTGGTTAGCCTAGAGGAGGCCGGTTTGGAGCGTGAGATGGATCCCCAACCTATCGATGATGTGATTGAGACCCTCAAGCAGGACTATGCTCGCTTTCCCCAGGCGCAGACCTATGCCCTCTATGCTGATGATGTGTATTTTAAGGATCCCCTCAATCAGTTTCGGGGTGTGCGCCGCTATCAAGAGATGATCGGATCCCTGCAACAGTGGCTACCGGGGATGAAGCTCGATCTGCATGAGATCCGCCCTCAATCGGCAACCTCCCTCTTGAGTCAGTGGACTCTCAGTTGGACAGTACCTTTGCCCTGGCACCCTCGCCCCCGCATTGATGGCTGGACAGTGATGGAACTGAATGAGCAAGGGTTGATCGGATCCCATGTGGATGGATGGAAATGTACCCGCTGGGATGTGGTGAAACAGGTGTTCTGGGGATGATATCAAGATGACTGTTGCTGTAGAACTGTGATACGGTGTCGCAGCTCAGTTGTATCCGGCTCAATTCGCTAACCCATTGCCCCCAAGGATGATGTTTATGGACACACGCCCCCTTGGCAACAGCGATATTCGCATCACCCCGATTCTGATGGGCACCTGGCAGGCAGGCAAACGTGGCTGGACTGATATTGAGGATGCCCAGACCATCGAGGCGCTGCGGGCGGGGGTGGCGGCTGGGATCACCACGGTGGATACTGCAGAAGTCTATGGAGATGGTTATTCAGAGAGTATTGTCGCCCAAGCCCTGTCAGACATCCGTGATCAGGTGGTCTATGCCACCAAGGTTTTTGCCAACCATCTCGCCTATGACCAGGTGATCGCGGCCTGCGAGGGATCTCTCAAAAACCTCAATACCGACCGCATCGATCTCTACCAGATCCACTGGCCCTCTGGCACCTGGAATAGCGATGTGGTGCCCATTGCCGAGACAATGCAAGCCCTCAATGATCTGAAACAACAGGGCAAGATCCGGTCGATTGGGGTGTCCAATTTTTCGCTAGCTCAACTGCAAGAAGCTGCTCAGTATGGCCGCATTGACAGCTTGCAACCCCCCTATTCCCTGTTTTGGCGGTGGGTGGAGCAAGACCTGATGCCCTATTGTGTGGAGCAAAACATCACGATTTTGGCCTACTCACCTCTGGCCCAAGGGCTGCTAACGGGCAAATTTGGCCCCGATCACCACTTTGCAGAGGGAGATCATCGAGTCAAAAATCGCCTCTTTGAGGGAGAAACCTTTGCCAAGGCGCTAGATGCTCTGGAGCAGTTGAAGCCGATTGCCGAACGCTATCAGATAACCTTGGCCAATCTGGCCTTAGCCTGGCTGGTGGCTCAACCCCAGACCTGTGCTATCGCGGGGATGAGAAATGCCGCGCAAGCAGTTCAAAATGCCCAAGCGGGATCCCTGACCCTGAGCCCAGAGGATATCCAGCTCATGGATCAGATTAGCCGCACCGT
>JBHJNR010000026.1:0-6785 GCA_050330615.1 Cyanophyceae cyanobacterium | reverse complement strand
GCGGTAAGATGTGTGTAGCTCATAGGTTAGCCCTCTTGTTGTGGTAAACATCAGACTATCCCTATGAGCCTTTTTTGTGAAGGGCTCTGGGTGTTGCACTTCACGCTTGAATGGGCGTTAATTTATGCCTGGTACGCTGGTTGACTTGTTAACTCTTGTCCTAATTTCTGTTGATCTATTATAGTTTTGGCTATTGCATAAGCTTCATTGTTTGCCTGTAAACTCCATATGCATAGACTTATAGTGCAGATGATTTATAGCCCAGATGATTGGTCGCTCAACCCAGGCTGTTCAACTGAGGACGAATAAAGCATCGCCCACCATAAAGAAACTACACTGTCTCCATCACCTACCTGAGGACAATCCCTAGATGATCATCACCCGCATTGATGCCACTGCAGCTCCTCGACCGATCATGAGTCGATGTGTGATGTATGGGCAAATGGTCTACCTATCCGGATTGACGGCTCCAGATTCTTCTCAAGATATTAAGGGTCAGGCCCAGCAGATTTTAGATCTTGTGGATGATTATTTAGATCGGGCGAACACAGATAAATCGCATGCTCTAACCGCCCAGATCTGGCTCAAGGATATGAGTGACTTTGCCGCCTTTAATAGTGTCTGGAATGCTTGGGTCGATCCGATACAGGCACCGGCGCGAGCTTGCGTAGAGGCCACTATGGCTCGGCCAGAGGTTTTGGTAGAGATTATGATCACTGCAGCCCGTGCAGCAGCATGAGTCTGATAAGAACATCAAGTATCAAGCTATCAAAAGCCTATCAACCTGATCTTGGCTAGCCTTAACCGACCGGGGTCAGAGTGTCCTGCTCAGGTTGAACTATCTCAACCTGGGTCGGTGAAGGATTGAGTTCTGAGGGATCCAATTGTTGAATAATGAACCAGCTAAACTGTTCAAACAAATTGGGATCCCGCCAGCCCTGCTCCACCTCCGAGCGCATAATATCTAGCGCCTCATGACTGCTAAAGGCCCGCTTGTAGGGACGTTTTGAGCGTAGAGCATCGTAGATATCCAATAGCTGAAATACTCTGGCTAGATAGGGGATATCTTCTCCCGCCAGCCCATCTGGATAGCCGCCCCCATCCCAGCGCTCATGATGATGCCGAATCACAGGCACTACATCTCGGAGGGTTTGCATTGGCTGGCAAATATCAACCCCCAGCAAAACATGGGACTTCATCACTTCCCATTCCTCAGGGGTGTGCTTGCCCTTTTTGTTCAAAACTGCATCTGGAATCCCGACCTTACCAATATCATGTAAATAGCCCGCCCAATCCAGCGCCTTCAGCAAGGGTCGGGGCAGGTTGAGGAATTTGCCAAAAGCTTGCCCCATCTCAGAGAGCCGCTCACAGTGGTCGCCTGTGGTGGGATCCCGGCTTTCGATCGTGCGGGCAATGGCAAATAACACCTGAGTGGTGTGGTCAAGATCTTCATTCAGGCGTCGCTGATGTACCAGAGAACGTACCCGCGCCAGCAGCTCGGTTTCGTCTAGAGGCCGCCCCAAAAAGTCATCGGCCCCCGCCTCGATCCCCTTGACTCGATTGGCATGATCACTAGCAGCGGTCACCATGACTACGGGAATCAACCGGGTTAAATCATTTGACTTGAGTCTGCGACAGACTTCAAATCCGTCCATGCCAGGCATCATCACATCCAACAGGATCAAATCGGGCACGATTGAGTTCGGTTGCTCATGGCCAATGGATTCAAGCGCCTCGTATCCCCCCTCAATCTCTGTAACCCGATACCCCATATCCCGCAGCAGTTCCGCCAGCAAAAAGCGGCTTGACTTCTGATCATCCACCACCATGACATGGCCCAGTTCTTGACTTAAGGATGGTGTTGGTGACATTGGAGTAGATGCTACCGAAAGGTCAGCAGGTCGGGGAAGGCCAGGGGCAGAAACAGACATAACAGACATAGGAGATGACCGGCTTGATCAAGAACCTGACCCACTCTAACGAATGGGGCAAAGTCTACCCATCCGGCTAACCACCTAAATCTTTCACTACTAATACCAAGACTATTGACAGTCTTAATGGTTATCCCGGAAACAGTTTGCCAACAGCACATATCCAGTCATACCAAAGGGGCGGGGAACGGATACCTACACTCTAAGGACAGTGATCATAAGCTACATAATCTTGGGAGATGATGCCACTTGCTCCTGGGTGTCATAATCCTGCACAGAGAGACATGGGCTATTCTAATCCTCTCTTATGATTACCTGCAAACGCCCCAGATTATGATACTCCACCAGGGATCCCATCATAGGTCTAACAATCATAGGTCTAATAATAGACTGTCAGCCTAGTAACTCCTGTCAGCATAGTGACTTACGAATAAAGACTGTCTGATTAGAGAACACCCTATCTATACATAGGCTAGGTTTAGGTTGAAGACTATCACAAATTAGTTAAGGTGGCCTTATCAACCTAACGTTTCTGGCAGTCAAGCTATGCTCCGGATCCGTTGCCCCAACGCTAACCCTAATGATATCGCTGAATGATCTAGAGATGGAGCCTGGTGAGTGTGTTTTCAACCCGGTCACCAGAACTCGCTAACATCTTTTAAGAGACTACTGGTTGAGAGACTACATAATAGTCAATCTACTGAGCCAGCTTCTTATCGCAATCAGATTATGTCCCATTATTATCACTCCAACACCTTCAGCTCTTTACCTCTGAAACCCCAATGACACAACAACCCCCACCACCTCGGAAGCTCGAAGATCAGTTTGTCAATAATGTCTCCCGCTACCCCACTTACCTGGTCACAGTTTTATTGGGGGGCATCTGGGTGGGTCTCAAGCCCTTTGCCGATCAGTATCGCAAGAGTCCCCTACGCGGGGTCTTGGTCACGATGGGATTTGGGATCCTGATGCTGTTGACTCACTTCACCCTACGGGGTATGGCTGGGCAGGCCTTTTTGCCCCCTTGGTTTATGCAGGGGTTTATGCAGCCTCTGGGCTTGAGTTGAGATTATCAGTCCTGATCTCCTGATCCGGAGGGATCCCCTTGGGTAGGGCAATCCCTCTGAATCAGTTAACGAAATCACTCAACGAAATCCCTTAACAAAATTAGTCTACAAAACTAGCTGGCTGCCCCCACTGACCAGCAAAGACAAAATCCGTAAGGGGAAGTCGTTGTCGGCCTTCTCTCTCCCGTGCCTGCAATGAGTCGGGCAGGGTAGCAGGATCCCCGATGTAGCCTAGCGCGATCATGACCACCGGCTTATAAGTGTCATCCAGTTTCAGGGATGCGGTGATCTTGGCGGCATCAAACCCCGCCATCTGGTGCAGATGCAGACCCAGGTGAGTAGCCTCAACGCTGAGGGTAGCAACCGATTGGCCCAGATCATACTCAGCCCAAGCATTGGGATCCCCGTTGTGGCGCATGTGGGTACGGGCGATACCTGCGATCAGAACCGGAGCTTGCTTAGCCCAAGACTGATTGAAGGGCACCATCCAATCCATCGCCATGGCATAGGCATCGGGTTCTTGGCGAGTGGCAACAAAGAATGTCCAGGGCTGGTCGTTGTAGCAGGAGGCAGACCATCGAGCTGCCTCAAAGAGACTCTGCAATTTCTCCTTCTCTACCGGCCGATCTGCAAAGGCACGGGGACTCCAGCGCTCAGACAAAAGTGGAAGGAGCGGATAGGTGTTGTCAGCAGGCTTTTGCATGGGGATCCTTGAGAGGCATGAGGGGCTTAGCAGAATTGTTTCTATCCTAACAGTCTGGATTTCCCCTCGTAAGAACGAGGTAATCAAGGGGGACTTTGGCCCTAGCCCTTCGTCATGGCAGGGCATTTATAGTGAAAACCACCAAAAAGGGATCCGATCGGCTATCCTGAGACAAATTTGGGGCTTTTTGGGCTCTATCGCTCTCGGTTCGCCATGAAAATTGCGCTTTTACAACTCAATCTGACGGTGGGGGATCTGGAGGGCAATGCTCGGCAGATCGAGCGGGCCACCCGGCAAGCTCAGGCCCAGGGATCCCAGTTGGCGATCACGTCAGAATTGGCTTTGTTGGGCTATCCCCCTCGGGATCTGTTGCTCTATCCCGCTTTTGTTCAGCGGGCGGGGCAGGTGCTGCGGCAGTTAGCCCTGTCCCTACAGGATGGGATCCCCGTGGTGGTGGGCACAGCTCTGCCCAATGGATCGGGCACTGGACGACCGCTGTATAACAGTGCTGCCTGGTTAGAGGGGGGAGAGATTCGCCATTGGATCCACAAGACCCTACTGCCCACTTACGATGTTTTTGATGAAGACCGCTACTTTGAGCCAGGATCTGGGGCTAACCCGGTGCTCCCTTTTCAAGGTCAGCAGCTGGGCTTTTCTATTTGTGAGGATATCTGGAACGACCAAGATTTTTGGCATCATCGCCGCTACCCCGTCGATCCGGTGGAGGCGATGGCCCAGGCGGGGGCAACGGTGCTGATCAATCTGTCGGCCTCCCCCTTTAGTGTCAGCAAACAGGCTTTGCGGCAACGGATGTTGGGGGCGATGTCTCGTCGCCACGGGATCCCAATTGTGTATGTCAATCAGGTGGGGGGCAATGATGATCTGATCTTCGATGGGGCCAGTTTTGCCATTACTCCTGACGGCCAGCTTTTGGCTCAGGGATCCCGGTTTGAGCCGGATGTAGTGCAGGTGGATCTGGATGCCCCATCGGGCATCGTGCCCTCAGATCTTGAACCGATGTCAGAGCTCTATCAGGCCCTGGTGCTGGGCACCCGTGACTATGCCCACAAATGTGGCTTTCAATCGGCCCTGCTAGGACTCTCCGGCGGGATCGACTCGGCGGTGACGGCAGCAATTGCGGCTGAGGCTTTGGGGCCAGAGCAGGTCTTGGGGGTGCTGATGCCATCCCCCTATTCCAGCGGAGGTAGTCTGACGGATGCCGATCAGTTAGCCCAGAACTTGGGGCTAGAAACTCTGAAGCTGCCGATTCAGCCGGTGATGGAGGCGTTTGATTACCTGTTGGCGGAACCTTTTACCGGACGGGATCCCGACATCACGGAAGAGAACCTGCAATCGCGGATTCGGGGCACCACTCTGATGGCTCTATCGAATAAATTAGGGCGAATTCTATTGACCACGGGCAATAAGTCGGAGCTGGCGGTGGGCTATTGCACTATTTATGGAGATATGTCCGGCGGCTTGGCGGTGATCTCGGATGTGCCCAAAACCCAGGTCTATGCGTTGGCCCGCTGGCTCAATAGAGAGCGAGAGGTGATCCCGATCTCCACCCTGACCAAACCTCCCTCTGCCGAACTCCGCCCCGACCAACAGGACAGCGATAGCCTGCCCTCCTATGAGGTGCTGGATGCCATTCTGCACCAACACATCGAGCAACACTATGCCGAATCCGATCTGGTTACAGCCGGCTGGGATCCCCACTTGGTGGCTCAGATTCTGCGCTTGGTCAAGCGAGCCGAGTTTAAGCGCAAGCAGGCTGCTCCTGGACTGCGAGTAACCGATCGGGCCTTTGGCAGTGGCTGGCGAATGCCGATTGCTCGGTTCTAGGCCATTCATAGTTGGAGATGCCACTGTATTCTAAATGGATAATTCTAGTGGGCTACATATAGCCTGCACTGGGTGTCGCTGGAGAGGGATCCCACTCACCCAGCCCCCACTTATCCTCCTGCCTCCATCCCTGTGACTTGGCATTCAAGGCTAAGGTCTAGTTCAGGGTTTTTATATTTAGCAGCGATTTAGCAGCCGTTTGGGAGTTTTTGCCATGACTGAAAGCAGCAGTCCATCCACCACCACGGCTCAACAGATGATCCCTCGGCATGAGTTGTGGCAGATGGTCAGAGATCAACTGCGCGTGCTGATTAATCAACAGGACTATCAAGGGGCCAAATCGCTGCTGTTGCCAGTGCAGTCTCCCGATATTGCCGAGGCGATTGGCGGACTCCCAGACAAGCTACAAGCCATTGCCTTTCGGCTGTTGTCCAAAGATGAGGCGGCTGAGGTGTTTGAGTATCTGGACTCAACCGTTCAGCAGGCTCTCTTGGAGGAGTTCAAGAGCCAAGAGATCCTGGAATTGGTGGAGCAGATGTCCCCCGATGACCGGGCCCGGCTGTTGGACGAATTGCCCGCCAATGTGGTGCAGCGGCTGCTGACTCAAATCAGCCCTCAAGAACGACGGGCCACAGCCCTGTTGCTGGGCTACAAACCCGATACGGCGGGCCGGATCATGACACCGGAGTATGTGGCCCTGAAGGAAATTTGGACGGTGACAGAGGCGCTGGATCGCATCCGGGTGATGGCGAGGGTGAGCGAGACTATCTACACCCTCTACATCACGGATCCCTCTCGGCATCTCTCCGGGATCCTGTCGCTGCGGGATCTGGTGATTGCCAATCCTGCCACCTTGATCAGCGACATCATGACTCGTGAGGTGGTCTCGGTTCATACCGATACTGATCAAGAGGAAGTGGCCCGTGTCATTCAGCGCTATGACTTCTTGGCGGTGCCTGTGGTGGATACCGAGCAGCGGCTGGTGGGCATCGTGACAGTGGACGATGTCTTTGATGTGGTGGAACGAGAAACCACTGAGGATATCTACACCCTGAGCGGGGTGGAATCAGGCGGGGATAGTTACTTTCAAAGCACCATCTTCACCGCAGCCCGTAAACGGGTGGTGTGGCTGTTTGCCTTGTTATTGGCCAGCACCTTCACCAGCACCATCATCGCCGCCCAAGAGGAAGTGTTGGCTGAGGTGGTGGCTCTTGCCGCCTTTATCCCGTTGCTAACGGG
>JBHJNR010000025.1:0-9349 GCA_050330615.1 Cyanophyceae cyanobacterium | reverse complement strand
AGATCCCTGGAGACAGGCCCCCTCATGATGACCTAGGCCCATTCAGCAATTTGTTTGGAGATGCCCTGTAATTGCGTAGTGATGGCTTCAAAAGAATCGCTGCGCTCCAGGCCATGCTCGACCAAAAAAGCAGCTCGTCCAATCAGATCGACAGCTGTGTAGATCAAAGGTTGAACATCCTGAGGAACAACGGGAACATAGGTCAGCCATACTCCCATCTGTGCCCGCCACAGCATTGCCCGCTCATTTGAATTCAGTTCCATCCCGCCCGTGGCCAAGCGTCGTTGCAGCTCATCCGTGAACTCTAGATACAAGGTGTCAGACATGGGATCCCTCGCAATAGTACGCCCTGAGGTGGAGTGAAGGAATGATGGGGCCATCTCCGATGCCAAAGAACGGAATCCTGCCCCTATGGGATCCCTACCACTATCAATTGCTAGTGTAAAAAGCAGGTCAATGGGCTCTATGTGAGCTTGCTTTAGATTCCCTTAATCTTCTTGCAAAATCGGCCTCTTGACAACCCAGTCAGCGGTTGCCCAGTCAGCGGTTGGCCAGTCAGCGGTTGCCCAGTCAGGCAGGCGGGATAGGCTAGTTGGCCCTTGCTAGAGAATGGCTGTAGTCTTTGGGTCGAAATGATAGAGATGGTGAGTCTGAATATAGTCTTCCACGGCGGGCGGCACCAGATAGCGAATAGATCCCCCCTGGTGGATCTGCTGACGCAAAAAAGTGGAGGAGATCTCGATATAAGGTGCCTGTAAAAAGTCATAGCGGACTTGCAATTGGTCTCTAACGGCTTGGGCCACCGTCTCGGACGACTGAGGCCCCACCCGAGGAGCGATGATCCATCGGCACATCTGGGCAACACGTTCCGCCTCATGCCAGCGGGGCAGATCCCGAAAGGCGTCCACCCCCAAGATCCAAAACCATTCGGTATCGGGATCCTCTGTGGTCAGGCTATCTAGGGTTAGCGCCGTATAGGAGGGCCCCTGTCGTTGCAGCTCCATATCACTACAGCGGAATCGAGGCTGATCGGCGATGGCCAGGCGCACCATCTCCAGCCGATCTTGCGAACCACAGCCCGGAGCCACCGGCTTGTGGGGCGGATCTCCGGCGGGGATCCAGAGCACCTCATCAAGACCAAACTGGTGCAAGGCTTGGTCTGCCATCACCAAATGGCCACAATGCACCGGGTTAAAAGTCCCCCCCAACACTGCCACCTGCCGAGACTTGCTCATGCCCACCACCGGGATCCCTAAAGACTGCCCCAATTGAACCACATGGTCTGCCTTTCGGTTTTGTGTGCTAATTTTAGAATGTCGTTTAGCAAGGGAGATTATGCCGAATGCCAGATAGTAATAAACCTAAGGGTCATCTTGTGGGAATCAGCCGGCTGTGTGCCGGGGCTGTTCGCTAGAACGACAGATTCCTGATCCTTCAGTTTACTGAAGAGGCTTCAAGGGTTTGACAGACTGGGGATCCTCCCGGCAGTCAGGTTCCACTTGAAGACCCGCTAGACCGCTCCTGCCCCCTTTCTAAACGGGTAGGAGCGGATAGTTTTATATAGGGGCTTTTTTGATAGGGATCCCACTTTAGTGTCCCCACTGAGTCTTGCCAATTGTGTCGATGATTATTGGCCAGGATGATTGGCTAACCATAGGGAAGTCCCAGCGGTTCTAACCCTCAAAAATCCTGCTCATGGGCACCTGAAATCCTGGCAAGAGAGATGATGTGAGAGTATCTCCAGAGAGCAGAGTAGCCACCAGTTGCAGTTGTGTTTGGCTCCGACGATAAATCTCGATGGTTTGCAGTTGCCAACTGACGACCCAATACTCCTGAACACCATGAATGGAGTAGAGTTTGCGCTTCACTTCCCGGTCTCGATGCTCATTGGTGGCCCCAGGAGAAAGAATCTCCACCACCAGTTCTGGGGCTACCGTCAGATGGCCCGCTGCATCTAATCCCTCCGCCAGACGCTCTCGGCTGATCCAGACCAGATCTGGAATGACGGCATCCATGGGTGAGAAGACTAAGCCAGGGGTCAGCAACGACTTGCCCAATCCTGTCTGCCTAGACCAGATTCCTAATTCAATGTGAATGTTGCCGCCAGCTTCTTGATGACCAACATGAGGAGCACGGGTCACGATTAGGTCTCCGTCTACAATTTCATAGCGAGTCCAGCCGCCATCATCGGGCATGGCATCCAGGTCTTTTGTTGTCCAGCGTAAGGGGCTAACAACCATCGATTTGCGACCTAAAAACAGCTCTCCTTGAGTATATCTCCACCGTTTTTACCCCTTCCACAGCCCGCCAACTATCCGGGATCCCGAGGTGAGGAGTCCCACTCCATCACAGGCTCACCCCAGAGCAGGGATGTACGGCAATCCACATCTAGCCGCCTCCCTGCCCTGGGCGGGGATCCCCCTACAGCTCAATAGAGCCAGCACGATAGGATTTTGAACAGATTGTTAAGGATCCCGTGTGAAAAAAGCCCTGATGTGGCCTCCATGCGGGCCGCTTGTGGCCTTATTTAGCCTTATTTTGAGGGTGAACCCAGCAGGCCCAACCGCTAAACCACAAGACCACGCACAGCATAAACCGCAGCATAGTCGTTGCAGTAAGGAGATCATCATTCATGGGAAAAGTCGTCGGAATTGACTTGGGCACCACTAACTCGGTCATCGCCGTGATGGAAGGGGGACAGCCCACCGTTATTGCCAACGCAGAGGGCACCCGTACTACTCCGTCTGTGGTGGCTTTCACCAAAGATGGTGAGCGTTTAGTGGGGCAGATGGCCCGTCGCCAAGGGGTTTTGAACCCAGAGAATACGTTCTACTCAGTGAAGCGATTTATCGGTCGTCGCTACAAGGAACTCAACCCAGGATCCCTGCAAGTCGCCTATAAGGTGTCTGAGGATGAAAAGGGCAACGTCAAAATCTATGCCCCCCGTCAGAGTAAAGAATTCGCCGCCGAAGAAATTTCGGCCATGGTGTTGCGGAAATTGGTGGATGAGGCCAGCCGCTACTTAGGTCAGCCCGTCACCGAAGCCGTGATCACGGTGCCGGCTTACTTCAATGACTCTCAGCGCCAAGCCACCAAGGATGCGGGCAAAATCGCTGGCTTGGAAGTGAAGCGGATCATCAATGAACCCACTGCCGCTTCATTGGCTTATGGTCTCGATCGTCGCAACAATGAGACCATCTTGGTGTTTGACTTGGGTGGCGGCACCTTCGACGTCTCTGTGCTGGAGGTGGGTGACGGCGTTTTTGAAGTGAAGTCCACCAGTGGTGACACCCAGTTGGGTGGGGATGACTTCGATAAAGCCATCGTCGATTGGTTGGCGGAAGAATTCAAAAAATCGGAAGGTCTCGACCTGCGCGGCGACCGGCAAGCCCTGCAACGACTAACCGAAGCTGCTGAGAAGGCGAAAATTGAGCTGTCCAGTGTGGCTGAGACCAGCATCAACTTGCCCTTTATCACCGCCACTTCTGACGGGCCAAAGCACCTGGATATGCGGCTGTCACGAGCCAAGTTTGAGGATATCTGCTCGGGCTTGATTAACCGTTGCCGTACCCCTGTTGAAAATGCCCTGCGGGATGCCAAGCTGACCAAGACCGATATCAACGAAGTGGTGCTGGTGGGTGGTTCTACCCGGATCCCAGCTATCAAAGAGTTGGTGAAAGACCTGATTGGCAAGGAAGCTAACGAGACCGTCAACCCCGATGAAGTGGTGGCGGTGGGTGCTGCCATCCAAGCGGGGGTGCTGTCGGGTGAAGTCAAGGATGTGTTGCTGTTGGATGTGACCCCGCTGTCTCTGGGGGTAGAAACCCTCGGCGGTGTGGCCACCAAGCTGATCCCACGCAACACCACCGTGCCCACCCGCAAGTCGGAGACTTTCTCCACTGCCGAAGATGGTCAAACCTCCGTGGAGATTCATGTCATCCAAGGGGAACGGGAGATGGCTCGGGACAACAAATCTCTGGGCCGGTTCAAGCTGGAAGGGATCCCACCCGCTTCTCGGGGCGTGCCGCAAATTGAGGTGATTTTTGATATCGATGCCAACGGTATCTTGAATGTCACCGCCAAGGACAAGGGCACTAGTAAAGAACAGCGGATCTCTATCACCGGAGCCTCGACGCTGGACAATGCCGAAGTGGATCGGATGGTGAATGAGGCAGAGAAATTTGCCGATGAGGATAAAGATCGTCGGGACAAGATCGAACGCCGCAACAAAGCTGATTCCTTGGCCTACCAGGCAGAACGTCAGCTTAAGGAAATGGGAGACAAGATCCCAGCCGACAAGCGCACCACCATCGAAACCCTGGTCAAAGAACTGCGGGAAGGCATCGCCACCGAAAATGACGATGTGATCCAGGTGAAAGAGAAAGCGCTGCAAGAGGCTCTCTATGCCATGAGCAGCGAACTCTATCAACAGGCGGGCGGATCTCCCTCTGAGGGTGGAGCCAGCTACGGCGGGGATCCTGGTGCTAATCCCGGTAGCTCCAGCA
The DNA here is from genome assembly GCA_050330615.1 of Cyanophyceae cyanobacterium. Lineage (GTDB taxonomy): Bacteria > Cyanobacteriota > Cyanobacteriia > Thermostichales > Thermostichaceae > JAAUUM01. Next base: position 4,844 of record JBHJNR010000025.1, on the reverse strand, counting down.
GTGGCAATGATGATGTCATTGATGCTGATTTCACCGAGAGCAACTAGTGGATTCTGACGGGATCCCTGAGTTCGTCGAGTGTCCCCCACCGGGATCCCGCGAAGTCTAGGAGATAATGGGGGGCAGTGGTCAAACTGTCCCCTTTTTTGGATCAAGTCACTTAAATCAAGATAGTAGATCAAGATAATAGAGCAACCTTAGACCTAGAAACCTCAGGCATAGAACGGGCGATGCAGAACTTCAAGGACTTTTACACCATCCTCGGCATTCAAAAGCAGGCCACATCTGATGAGGTCAAACAAGCCTATCGGAAGTTGGCCCGTAAGTTTCACCCCGATGTTAACCCCAATAATCCTGAGGCTGAGGACAAGTTTAAGGATGTCAATGAAGCCTACGAGGTGCTCTCAGATCCCGCCAAGCGCAAGCAGTATGACCAGTTTGGCCAGTATTACCAGCAGGGAGGCTTTCGCCCTGGCTCCAATCCCTATGCGGGCGGTAATCCTTTTAGTGGGGGTAGCCCTTTTAGCCAAGATCCCGGCTTTAGTGGTTTTGGCAATACGGTAGATTTCACCCAGTTTGACGATTTTCAGGAGTTTATCGATCAGCTTTTAGGCCGGGTGGGCACCCCCGGATCTGCTCCCAACGCTGGTGGTGGACGGGCCACGGGATCCAGCAACTATGACGCTGAGGCCACCATCAACCTCACCATTCCCGAAGCCTATGAAGGGGGCAAAAAACGTTTGCGGGTGGAGGGACGGGTGCTAGAGGTGAATATCCCCCCCGGCATCACACCGGGCAAGAAAGTGCGGTTGCGGGGGCAAGGTCATGCCAATCCCAGTGGTGGAACGGGCGACCTCTATCTCAAGGTGGAGTTCAAAGAGCATCCCTTCTATCGGTTAGAGGGATCCGATCTGTATTGCGATCTGCCGGTCAGCCCCAGCGAGGCGGTGTTAGGGGCACAGATCCCCGTGCCGACATTGGATGGGGAGGTACGACTGCGGATCCCGGCCGGGATCCAGACGGGACGAAAGCTGCGCTTGCCAGAAAAAGGATTTCCCAAGGGCAAAGGACAACGGGGGGATCAGTACGTGGTGATCCAGCTCAGTGTGCCCAATCCGGTGTCCGACCCAGAGCGAGAACTCTACGAAAAATTGCAGGCGATTCAGTCCTACGATCCTCGGGCGGCCCTCAAAGTGTGAACAATCTCCGGATCCCTGTGGGATCATGAAGGCACCGTTTTGAGTGCCTGCCATCATGGGGATCCCAGACCAGCCCACACCGTCCATACTGCTGTCCGAGCGCTTGCGTTATACCGGGAAAAAATATACCTTTGTCTCTCAGCATCTCCGGTTCCCAGGTGGCAAAGAGGGGGAGCGAGAATACTTCCTCCATCCGGGAGCAGGGATGGTGGTGCCAGTGACAACTGAGGGCCACTTCATGCTGCTGAAGCAATATCGCTTTGCGGTAGGATCCTACATCTACGAGTTTCCGGCGGGGACATTGGAACCGGGGGAGATCCCCGATGAGACGATCCGGCGAGAGCTGGAGGAGGAGACTGGCTATCGGGGGCATCGTTGGGATAGCCTGGGCACCTTTTTTCTCTGTCCTGGCTACTCAGATGAGGTGATGCACGTCTATCTGGCTCGGGATCTGGAAAAGCTGGACAATCCGCCCCCCCAAGATGATGACGAAGACATTGAAGTGATCATTCTTTCTACGGCTGACACTGAAAAGTTGCTGCTGCATCAACCTGATCTGGATGCCAAGACCATCGCCGCCTTCTATCGGGCTCAGGCACTGCTAGCCCAGGGATCCTAGCGATCTTGATTTGCCACCCTGATGAGGGATCCCTATAGCATTCCAGAGCACAAAACTTGCTGAGGATCCCATCGCCTGATAGGGTACCCCTGGGAGTGTGCTGGCTTATCCTTCAATGGGATCCCTGGTTCACCTAGAGGACATTTAGACTAGATGATTTTATAAGCGACTGACTAGGTGACTGAGTTGGCAGCAGGCTCTCCCTGCCCTGCCCTTATGAGGTGACAGTAATGTCATTACAACTTTATTCCGTCCTTGATAACGCGACCCAACAGGATTTTGGGGATAGCCCCAACGAGGTTCGCGAAACCGATCACTATCAATTTGAGTACATCGAATCGTTTGTGGATAAATGGGATCAGCTGATCGATTGGGATCAGCGGGCCGAGAGCGAAGGCAACTTTTTTATTGAAGCCCTGCGGGAACGCGGGGTGCAGCGGGTGCTGGATGTGGCCACCGGCACTGGCTTTCACTCCATCCGCCTCTTAGAGGCTGGCTTTGATGTGGTCAGTGCCGATGGATCCTCTGAGATGCTGCACAAAGCCTTTGAAAATGCCCGCAAGCGTGGCCATGTGCTGCGGACAGTCAAAGCAGACTGGCGCTGGCTCAATCGCGATATTCATGAGGGCTTTGATGCGGTCATTTGCCTGGGCAATTCTTTTACCCACCTGTTTGAGGAAAAAGATCGGCGTAAGGCGTTAGCCGAGTTTTATGCCACCCTCAATCATGACGGGATCCTGGTGTTGGATCAGCGCAACTATGACTCCATTTTGGATCATGGGTTTTCTTCTAAACACACTTACTACTACTGCGGGGATAATGTGACCGCCGAGCCGGACTATATGGATGAGGGGCTGGCTCGTTTTTGCTATCGATTCCCCGACAAGTCTGAGTTTTACCTCAATATGTTTCCCCTCCGCAAAGACTACACCCGCCGTCTGATGCATGAGGTTGGCTTTCAACACATCGAGACCTACGGGGATTTTCAGGAGACCTATCGAGAAGAAACCCCTGATTTCTTCATTCACATTGCCGAAAAAGAATACGCCACCGAACCCAATCCCACATAGGATTCGATGGGCTAATTGGGATTGCACAGCATGAGGATCGAGCATCTGTCTCTATCCTCGCTGTTCCCTAGGCTCCCTAGTTCTTCTTGGCGTCTTATTGGAACTATTTGATCATGACCACAACTCAATCTTATTCCGGCCAATCCTATTCTGGCGGTGTTGCCATTGCTCGCGACTATTACAACAGCAGCGATGCCGACCTGTTTTATTTCACCATCTGGGGGGGCGAAGATATTCATATTGGCCTCTACCAACAAGCGGGGGATCCCATTGCAGTGGCTAGCCGCCGCACGGTCGAAAAAATGGCCGGTTTATTGCCAGCCTTGACTAATCAAGATCGGATTCTGGATATTGGCTCCGGCTATGGGGGAGCGGCCCGCTATTTGGCCAAAACCTATGGGTGCCGAGTCACCGCCCTCAATCTCAGTGAGGTGGAAAATGAGCGCAATCGCCAACTCTGCCGAGAGCAAGGGCTGGCAGATCACATCGAGGTGGTGGATGGCAGCTTTGAGCAGTTGCCCTTTGAGCTAGGGCAGTTTGACGTGGTTTGGTCTCAGGATGCCATCTTGCACAGTGGCAACCGCACCCAGGTGTTCCAAGAAGTAGTGCGGGTGTTGAAACCTGGTGGATCCTTTATCTTGACCGATCCCATGCAGGCGGACACCTGCCCCCCTGGAGTCTTGCAACCGATCTTGGATCGGATCCATCTGGCCTCACTGGGATCCCCTGGCTTTTATTGCCAAACGGCGAGGGAGTTGGGTCTAGAGCAGGTCACAATTGAGCAGCACACCGCTCAACTGGTGGAGCACTACAGCCGTGTTCTGGCCGAAACCGAGCGGCGCACCCCAGAACTAGTCCAACAGGTCAGCTCCGACTACGTCGAACGGATGAAGAAGGGGCTCAGCCACTGGATCCAAGGGGGACAAGCAGGCTACTTGGCCTGGGGTATCTTCCTGTTTCAAAAGCCTGTGGCCTAACGGGATCCCGACTCCGGCAAGCTCAATTGCTCAAGACTGAGGATCCGGCTCAAAAACGTCTGGCGGTGATGACGGCTGGATCCCTGCTGTTGGATCGCCTGCCGATGGGCGTGGGTGCCATAGCCCACATTGCGATCCCAGCCGTACTGAGGATAAAAGTGATGGAGATGTCCCATCCACCGATCCCGCTGAACTTTGGCCACCACTGAAGCTGCGGCAATGGAGAGCGAGATCTGATCACCTTTGACAAGCGCAGTCTGGGATCCCGGCAATTCTGCTAGGGGCAATCCATCCAGCAAGATATGTTCCACTGACGGCAATTGGGCTAAGGCCCGTTGCATAGCCAGAAGGGTGGCCTGCCGAATGTTGAGCTGGTCAATCTCTCTAACGGTGGCGGATCCCAGCCCAATAGCAACGGCTACCGACCGAATGAGGGGGAGCAGCCTCTCACGCTGTAGACGGGATAGCTGTTTGGAATCTCGCAGTCCCTCCAGGATCTTGGGATCCAAGCTTTGGGGCAGCACCACCGCCGCCGCCACCACTCGCCCCGCCAGGGATCCCCGGCCCACCTCATCCACCCCAGCAATGCGGGCCAGGCCCTGCTGCCAAAGGCGAGATTCCCAGTCTAGAGCAGGAGGGGATCCCTCCATCAGGAACGAGATCGCCGCCGCCGCGCTGCAACTGGCGAGGCTTTAATCGGCTCAACAGCTGGAGCTGGAGCCGCTTCTGGCTCTGGGGCAGCTGAGCGGCGAGTGATCACCCGTTGAGGGGGGGGAGAAGTGCTGAATTGGGAAGGTGGTTCCTGCTCGGCTACGAGCTGCTGTGGAGCTTCTTCCAGGGGTTCATCATCCCAATCAGCCGAGTCTGTTGCACTCTTTTGGGAAGCTGTGTCACGATCCTCATCCACGTTAAAGGATGAGTCTTCAGCGTCAAAGCCATTGGTGCCGTTGGTATCAATGCTGCCGTTGGTATCAATGGG
>JBHJNR010000024.1:0-11454 GCA_050330615.1 Cyanophyceae cyanobacterium | reverse complement strand
TCAAAAGCTGACTGAGGTGAGCCAAATCCGCATTGGGGAAACGATCCACAACCCGCATCGTGGCATCCAGAACCACTGCCCCGACTTGCCCAGGAGAAGAATGGGATCCCCAAAAAATCTGACCCAGACGGCCATCATCTCGAAGACACGGAAAGGGCAGCGCAGACCCATCCCCTTCAGACAGAATCCCGAAGACGGGAGCAGAAAACGTCTCCCAACCCGCCAAATCAGACGGTGAGTGAGCGATCAGAACAACGGTCGGGCGACCACAAAAACGTTCATAAAAGCTGACAGGGATCCCATCCTGGGCAGGAAGCATCAGCTCTGGAGCCCGCTCCCCCAGCGCTAAGGGTGCCCGTAACGTTGGTACTGCCACCGCTCACATCCTCCTCGCTAGGATTGCAGATTGACTTCTTCTTGCAGCCAGGGATCCACCGGTTGACCATCCCGCCGCACCAGCTCAATGCGGATCACCATCGGATCGGGGCTGCTGGGGGGAGCCATCTCTTCGTGAAACAGAATCTCGTAGTCGGCGGGATCCTGTTTGCGATCTTGCAGCCATGCCTCCACTTTGGGCAGCGCAAAAATGGCATTGCCCTGCTGAAACATGCGGGTGATCTCGATCGAAAGGCAGTAGGGGTTGAGACGAGCCATAGGAGTGCTGAGAAGGAAGAAAATGGAGCATCAGAGCTTTCGTCCCCATCATGCCATGTCAGCCTCTCGATCCTGAAGCTGGCCTCTGGATCCCTAAAGATAGATGAGATGATGGATCCCGTTGCCTGCGAGGATCTGCCCCATGCCCCCATCTCATCCCACCCCCTCACCAGGGATCCCGAAGTTGATCATTCATGGGGGAGCCGGTAGCGCCCTGGATGGAGACAAAGGGGTTGAGGTGGTGCGGGCCGCTCTGCAAGGGGTGATCGAGTCTGTCTATCCCCAGTTGCAGGCGGGTCTCAGTGCCCAGGATGCGGTGATCCAAGCCTGTCAGCAATTAGAAGATGACCCGCTGTTTAATGCGGGCACGGGCTCCGTGTTGCAGTCAGATGGTCAGATCCGCATGAGTGCCGCCCTGATGCAAGGCCAAGGCCAATCCTTTAGTGGCGTGATCAACATTAGCCGGGTTCGACATCCGATCGAGCTGGCTGCCGCCCTGCAGACCAGCCCCGACCGCGTGGTGGCAGAATCGGGAGCCACGGAGCTAGCCCGTGAACTCAACCTGCCGATCTACAACCCCATGACCGCCAAACGGTTGCAGGAATGGCTAGCCCTGAGCCAATCGGAGCGGCAGGATCGGTTCTTGACCTCGGTGGCGATGGGCACGGTGGGGGCGGTGGCCCTCGATCAAAACGGTCATCTGGCGGTGGCCACCTCCACAGGCGGGCGGGGCTTCGAGCGGATCGGACGGGTGAGTGACTCCGCCACCCCATCGGGCACCTATGCAGATGCCTATGCGGCCATCAGTTGCACCGGCGTGGGGGAAGATATCCTCGATGAGGGGTTGGCCACACGCATCGTGGTAAGGGTGGGGGATGGCTTCACCCTACAAGCGGCCCTGGAAAAGTCGTTTGCGGAGGCCCGCTCGCGCCAGCGGGAGTTTGGGGCCATCGGCATCTCCCACACCGGAGAAATCGGCTGGAATACCACCACCGATGTGCTGCTGGCGGCTTATCACGATGGGGCTGGCATCACCCTGACCATTTAAGGGTTGAGCTTGACAGGAGGATGGCCCAACCAGAACAGTTGGAATCAATGACACAAGGGATCCCTATGGCTCAGATCGTCACTTGGAATGTCAACTCCATTCGGACTCGGCTTGATCAGGTGCTGCAATGGCTGCAAGCTCAGACCGAATCGGGATCCCCTATTGATCTGCTGTGTTTGCAAGAAACCAAAGTCAGCGATGATCAATTCCCCCTGGCCCCTTTTGAGGAGGCGGGCTATCAAGTGGCTATCTTTGGCCAAAAGTCCTACAACGGTGTCGCTCTGATCAGCCGTGAGCCCTTGCAAGAGGTCTCCCTCGGCTTTGCCCCCGTGCTGGAGGACGGGGTGGGGGATCTGGATGACCAAAAGCGGTTGATCCGGGGATCCCTGAACGGCATCACCATTGTCAATGTCTATGTTCCCAATGGTTCGGAGGTGGGCAGCGACAAGTACAGCTACAAACTGCGCTGGCTGCTGGGTTTACAGCACTATCTCTCCGCCCTGTTCCAACAGGATCCCAGTCTCAAGCTGGTCTTGTGCGGCGACTACAATATCGCCCCCAGCGATGAGGATATCTACGATGCCAAAAAAGCGGGGCAGATCATGGCCTCGGATCTGGAGCGGCAAGCCCTGACTCAAATCGCCGCCCTGGGTCTTCAGGATGCCTTCCGCAAGATCAACCCGGATCCCGGTCACTACAGTTGGTGGGACTATCGGTCGGGGGGCTTTCCCCGCAATCGCGGCTGGCGCATCGACCACCACTTTGTCAGCACCGCTCTTTTTCCTGATGTGCAGGATTGCCAGATCGATGTGGAACCCCGTGGAGCCGACAAGCCCAGCGATCATGCCCCGGTGATTCTGACGGTTGGGGAGTGAATCAGGGATCCCTGCTACCGTCTAGCCAGATCTGACTGCCAAAAACCGATTCCCCTCTCCCGTAATAGCAGAGGGGTTCGGGACTGGATAGGGATCCTAAATATCCAACGCCGCCATATCCAGCTTCGATCCATAGGTCTCGATAAACTCACGGCGGGGAGCCACCACATCTCCCATCAAGATCGTAAAGATCTGGTCAGCCTGGACAGCATCCTCAATGGTGATCTGTTTGAGGGTACGGGTCTCAGGATTCATGGTGGTCTGCCACAACTGCTCGGGCATCATTTCCCCCAAGCCTTTGAATCGCTGAATGTTGTACTTGGCATTGGTGGGCAAGCCTCGGACGATGGCATCTTTTTCTGAGTCGCTATAGCAATAGCGGACATTGCTGCGGCCCCATTCAATTTTGTAGAGGGGAGGACAGGCGATATAGACATAGCCTTCTTCCACCAACGCCTTTTGATAGCGATAGAAAAAGGTCAGCAATAGCGTCCGAATGTGACTGCCATCCACATCCGCATCCGTCATGATGATGACCCGGTGATAGCGCAATTGGCTGGGGTCAAACTCATCCCCTTTGATGCCCAATCCCAGCGCCGTGATCATGGCCTGGATCTCAGTATTCTTGTAGATCTTGGTGGGATCCGCTTTTTCGATGTTGAGGATCTTGCCCCGCAGCGGCAAAATGGCCTGGAACTGCCGATCTCGCCCCTGTTTGGCAGAACCGCCCGCCGAGTCCCCTTCCACCAAATAGACTTCCGATTCTGCCGGATCGCGGGAGCTGCAATCCGCCAGCTTTCCAGGCAATGTGGAGGATTCTAGGGCCGACTTGCGCCGCACCAAATCCCGCGCCCGCCGAGCAGCTTCGGCTGCGTTAAAGGACTGGATCGCCTTGTCCACAATGCCCTTGGCAATGGCGGGGTTAAACTCCAAAAACTCCGTCAGCGCCTCACTGGTCAGGGTTTGGACGATGCCCCGCACCTCGGTGTTGCCCAATTTGGTCTTGGTCTGGCCCTCAAACTCGGGATCCGGCACCTTGACCGAGACGATGGCGGTCACCCCTTCCCGGATGTTCTCACCCGCCAGATTGCCGTCTGATTCTTTGATCTTGTTGAGCTTGCGGGCCTGGTTATTGATGGTCAGGGTGAGGCAGGTTTTGAGGCCCTCTAGGTGGGTGCCCCCCTCGTTGGTGCGAATGTTGTTGGCAAAGCCAATCAGCGAATCGGTATAGGCATCGCTGCACCATTGCAGGGCCACCTCCACCTGTACCCCTTCTTTTTCCCCTTGCACAAAGATGATGTCCCCATGAATCGGGGTCTTGTCTTTATTAATGAAGGCCACATACTCTTTGATGCCGCCGTCATAGCGATAGGTTTCACTGTGGGGCTGCTCTTTGCGCAGGTCTTGAAAGGTGATCTCCAACCCAGCATTGAGGTAGGCCAACTCCCGGAACCGAGCCGCTAGCAGGTTGTAGTCAAACTCTCGGTCGGGGAATACCTCGGGATCTGGCTTAAAGGTGACCTGGGTGCCCCGCTGGTTAGAGTGGCTAGATTTGGTTTGTAGATCCCCTGCCACTTTGCCCCGCTCAAACCGCTGGAGGTGAACCTTCTGCTCACGCCAGACCTTGACCTCCACCCATTCAGACAGAGCGTTGACCACTGAGACGCCGACCCCGTGCAATCCCCCCGACACCTTGTAGCCACCGCCGCCAAACTTGCCGCCTGCGTGCAGCACCGTCAGCACCGTGATCAGAGCTGACAACCCCGTCTTGGGGTGAATATCCACCGGGATCCCACGTCCGTCATCCACCACCGAGACCGAGCCATCGGGATTGAGGGCAATCTCAACATGGGTGCAAAACCCAGCCAGCGCCTCATCCACCGAGTTATCCACCACCTCATAAACGAGATGGTGGAGTCCCTTGGGCCCGGTGGAGCCAATGTACATACCAGGCCGTTTCCGAACTGCTTCCAGTCCTTCCAGCACCTGGATCTGATCGGCGCTATAACTTTCGGTCATGGGATACTCCGAGGATCTAGACTGGGGAGAAACCGCGTAGGGATGCAGTTTACCCAAGGGTCTTGACAACCCTCTCATGATATCACAAGCGGCCAAAATCGCCTCTCAGATGCCTTGAGAGTAAGATTTGGAGGTCAAACGCAGGGTTCCTGTTTTGGTGACTCTAGGGGGCTCTGGGGTGTCGGCTCGATCAGGCCCCCAGCATCTCGCTCAAAACCGCTCTTGTTCGGTCAGGGTGACACCAAAGTTACGGCCTGAGATGGTGATCCCTTCGGCAGCAGTTCCGCGCACGGTAACGGTGCTATTCACAACAGGCATACCTTGTCCCCCCGTGATCACCCACAGGGATCCCGTTTCATCTTGCAGCTCATAGAACCCTTGGCCGAGGATGCCGAGCGTGTTGACCACCTGCCCCCGTACGGTGACAGTGGTATGGGCAGAGGGGTTGCTGACCACCGACTGAATGGGGGTATTGCCCAAGCCAAAGCGGGCCAGTTGTCCACAGCCGCCCAGGAGAAGGATCCCAGCCAACATACCGGGCAAGAGCCATTTCAATGGGGTTTGCATTGATAACGGGGTATTAGACAAACGGGTTGAGGATAACATCGGCACTCACGCCCTCTGGGGAGACGACCTAAATCTTGAGATCACCTGCTAGCTGGAGCCATGATGCTCATCAGATCTAGGTGGATCTCTCATTGTGATTCACCTTAGCGCACCCAAGAAAAGGGCTGGTATGAGCTTGTCCGCAGATCCGACATTGAGATCGGGTTGTGAGATAGTGGAGAGATTAAATGTAAATGTTCATTAAGCCTCAGCGGGCGATGCTGCCATGTCCTCCTCCTCAACCACGGGATCCCAATCCATAGTCCAACCGACTCAGGCTCAATTTCGAGCTTCTTTGGGGGTGATCTGGGCGGATAGTTTAACGGTGTTTTGGCGAGATTGGCTGGATTTGCGGTCGCGGGTGCTGCAGGTGCTGGCCTCCGGATTGGTGGCTCCCCTGATCTACATTGTGGCCTTTGGCGTAGGGCTGGGCAGCTCCCTGGGATCCGGTGCGATGGCTGAGGGGGGAGAGGCGGGATCCTATCTGCGCTTCATTTTGCCGGGGATGGTGGCCTTATCAGGCATGACCATCAGCTTTGCGGGCACGACTTTTTCCATTTGTGGGGCGCGGCTGTTCACCAAAAGCTTTGAGGAGGTGCTGATTTTGCCGGTGCATCCCCTACCTCTGCACATCGGCAAGATGTTGGCGGGGGTGGTGCGGGGCTTAATAACGGCGCTGGGGGTGTTGGCGGTGGGGGTGATTGGCACTGGAGCCTGGGGTCTGTTGCACCCTTTGGCTTTACTAGTGTTAGCCCTTAGCTGCGCGGTTTTTGCCGGATTGGGGGTGATTGCCGGCCTGAATGTGCCCTCGCTGGAGAGCGTGGGGGTATTGACCAATTTTTTGATTACCCCGATGTCTTTCCTAGGGGGAACCTTTTTTGATCCGGCGCAATTGCCCGGTGCTCTGCAAGTGTTGGTCTATTGCTTGCCCCTGACCTATACCAGCATCGGCATCCGAGCCGCAGCCTATCAACCCTTGTCAGAGTTTCCCTGGTACACACTCGGGATCCTATTTGCTTTGGCGGTGGGGTTGACGCTGTGGGGAGCCTACCAGTTTTCCCATCAACAGGACTGAGGGAAGCTAAGGATCCGGTTAATTTGGCAGAGACTATAGCAAAATTCTCAACTTCCCCGCCAGTGGCAGCCATCCACAGGGATCCTGCCTGATTCCAACGGGGAAGGAGATAACAGCCACTCTCCACCTCAATGCCCCACTAGGGTTGAGCATCCTGGCGTTCTCCAAGACAGATTCAGGTCAAATTCAGGACAGATGTTGAACAACATCGATGGCGATGCCATTGGGATCCCTGAGTACAAAATGGCGATCACCCCAAGGCTCATCTCGAAGCTCAACCTCAATGGGAATGGCGAGCCCCACAAGACGGGTATACTCTGCTTCCACATCCTCTACATCAATGGCAAGCCATAGACCACTCCCCTCAAAAGCTGCCTGAAAGGCTTGGGCCTGAGTCTCCAGATGAGGCAACATCAATCCCAGCTCACTTTTGCCTAGCTGTAGTAGGACAAACCAGTCGCTGCTGTAGATTATCGCGCAGTCAAATAGACGGACATAGAAATCGACACTTTCCTTGAGTTTGGGGGTAATGATGCCAGTCCAGAGGTTCATAGAGTCTCTCCTCAATCTAGTAACGAGCTAGAACACACTCGGTGGAGCCTCTAGTGTGCAGAGGATGAGAGGCGAGGATCTTGTAAAAAAACGCCAAGATCTTGAGAAAACTCCGTCGGTGATAGACCAATCAATCGTTTGAAGTCATGAGCCATATGACTTTGGTCTGTATAACCCAACTCAGCGGCAACCAAGGAGAGTGGCAGTCGGCTTGGGGATGAGATGAGCTGGGTTGCGTGTTGCAAACGAATGATGGTTGCAAACTTTTTGGCTGACACCCCCACGGTTTCAAGAAATAGACGTTCAAGTTGACGGCGACTCTGGCCAAAACTATCAACAGCCTCGTCAATACGAAGACAACCCCGTCTTGCTTCAATCAACTGAATGACTTGATCAAGGCTGGGGTAGTTCGTGAACCCCGTCGCCAGATGATCAGTCAGGATCCGATCTAGGTGATGAGTGATAGTTCCCCTTTCCAGATGCTCAGGGATTTCCTCTAGCGAGAACTTGAGCAGGCCCTGGGTTGATTCATAGGAATCTGTTAGCTCACGTGCGCTTGCTGTCATAAAATGTCGGCTTTGACCGGGTCTAAACCGAATACCGAGATAGTGACAATCTTGAGCAATGGAAAGCTCAGTTCGGGTGGTGGTGGTGCCATAAACCCAACTTTGGGCGGATTGATTGTCAATCTGGATGACCACATCAACAGTGCCATCCGGCAGAACCACATGAATGGGATCCCTATTGTCCAGATAGAGCCAATAACAGTCGACAAGATCCAGAAGGGATGGCGAGGGCAGACTCGTGAGCAATAGCGATTGTGGGGACATCAGTCATCTCCAGTTCCTGGTAACTCACCCAAGACCTGTAGCTAAGATACCCGGCAGAAACCACCAATCCCTCTAACTCTGTGGGTCAACCAAGGACTGGGTTTTCCCCCTTCAACTGTTGACTGAGGGCGACCCAAAAACCAGCGGAGAGAAAAGCTATCACCCCGATGATCAGGCCCACTTGAGTCGAGATGGCATCAGGGGATCGAAACAGGATCCCAAACACGCTGGAAGCAGCTGCGCCGCCACTAAAGAAGATACCAGTGCCCAAGCCCGCCCTGGTGGGGGGCACCATGCTGAGGGCAAACGGGATCGTGCCATTGGAGACCAGGCTAAAAGCAGCCCCCAAACCCGCCACCGCCGCAATACTCAATCCCGGCGACTGGATCCACAACAGGGATCCCAGCAGACTGCCCATCAGCCCTAAGCCCAAAACCATCGCCAACGGATTGCCAATCTGACGGGCCAAGGCCCCGGATGGGATGGCTGTCACCGCCAACGCCACAAAGATCATGCCCATGATCAGCCCCACGGGAGCATCTGGCCCTTGTTCTTGCAAGACTACCGGCAACAGGGTCATCATCAAGCGAAAGCCCAGGGCAATGCCAACCCCCGCCCCAAACACACAGCCCAAGCCTGCCCAAGACAGGGATCCCGAGGGACGGCTGGTGGCCTCCTCCTCCTCAACTCCCATGCCAGGATCCACTGAGCGCAAAACCAAAGCCGCCACCACTAAAACGGCGGATCCCAGCCCAAAGGCCAACCAGGGGCCACGCTCTAAAATCCACCCCCCCGCCATCGGCCCCAAGGCTCCCGCCAATCCGCCCACCAGGGTCAAGATGCTGGCTGCTTGGGGCAGACCAGACCCAAAGGCATAACGGCCCAACAGGGATAGCGCCGGAGAGCGAAACACCGTCATCGACAAGGCCCAGGCCACCAAAAAGATCGGCAACAGCCAGCGCACCCCCGCCAACAGGGATCCCGCCAACAGGTCGGGGGGCACCCGCAGCGCTATCACCACCACCATCGGGATCAGCACAAACACAAAAGCAGACAACAGGATCCCAATCGCAATCAGGGGGAAACGACTGCCCAACCACCGCTGCCGCCGATCCGCCAGGGATCCCATGAGGGGTTCCATGACAATGCCCAGGATGTTCTCGACCCCCAGCACCACTGCCGCCAGAGCCGAGGCAAAGCCCAACTGCGTCAACAGATCGACCAGGTAGAGGTTGTAGATTACCCAAGTCAGGGCGATGGATCCCTGTACCACCGCCAGCCCCACCACCGGCAACCACAAGATGGACTGCGAGGATCCCTCAATTTTTGCTGCTACCATGACCGCCACCTCGGAACAATGCTTGTTACTCTATCGTGAGTCGCATTGTGTCTAAAGGATCCCTGCCCTTGGCTAGACTTTGCTGGATTTTACCGATTCATGGCTATTACTGATTAGCCTCGATGTAGGCCCGAATAAAGCTGTCATCAAACAATGTGCTCATATCTGGCACTTCGGGAATGAACTCCACCCCCACCATGAAGTCGGCCATAATCTCAGCCGCATAGGGCATATGCACCATGCTAGCCCCCTCACTAAAGGCTTCGATATTGTCCTCAGAACTAAAGAAGATGATGCCATCCCGGAACAAATCCAGCTCCTCCACTGAAACCCCGGCCCGCTCGGCAATGATCTCATCCGACCGCCCTGGGTTGGTCTCCATAAACTCCAGCACATCAAACCAGGTGTCCACAATGGCCTGGACATCTTCGGGCCGCTCATCGATCAGGGTCTGGCTCAGCACCAACAGATCAGGGATCGCCCCCGGAAATTCTGCCGAGGTGATCAGCTCTTTGCTGCCGGGACGCTCCAATGCCGTCAGCCAGAAGGGAGGGAAAGCACCCACCGCATCCACCTGACCGGAGGCAAACGCAGCCGCAGCAGCGCCAGTTTCTAAGGGCACAATCTCCACATCATTGCGGGAGTAGCCCGCTTCAGCCAGGGCCAGAGACAGCAAAAAGTCATCCACTACCCCCTCTTCGATGGCCACCCGCTTACCCAACAGATCCTCAATGGTATTGATCTCTTCGGTGACGATGATCTTATCGTTGCCTGCCGAGTTGTCGTTGACCAGCACCACCACCTGGCCATTGGGGGAATCCGCCACAAAGGAGATGGTGTCGTTGAGGGTTTGGGTGTTGCCATCTAGCTGACCTGCCGCAAAGGCTTGCATGGATTCCAGATAGCCATCGAACCACCGCATTTCCACATTGACGCCATTGGCCTCAAACAAGCCCTCCTGCTCGGCAATTGCCCACGGCCACCAGCCCGCCCAACTGCTATAGCCCAACACAATCGGATCTGACTCTTGTGCCAAAGCCGGGGATCCTACCAGCATCCCGGCTACAAGTGGAGTGGCGCACCAAGACAATATAGAACGGCGTGAAAACATAACCAAAATTCTCCCTTAGAATCAGAACTTCTGATGTGAATTTGAGGATGTCCATGGGTCAAATAAGAGCGACCCGATCAATAGGCTTGTCTACAGATTTAACGCTGGATCCCGAGGCAATTTGGTTTTGGATCCAAGCCACCCATTCTGATAATCCGGCTCCCGTTTGAGCAGATACCCAAAAAATGGGAGCATTCGGATTCATTTGCCGCACATGATCAGTCAATTTGTCTTGATCAAACTGAAGATGGGGCAATAAATCCACCTTCGTGATCACCAGACAATCGGCTTCCTGAAACATAAGTGGATATTTGAGGGGTTTGTCCTCGCCTTCGGTGACACTGAGCAAAGCAATCTTGGCGTGTTCTCCCACCGCAAACTCAGCCGGACAGACCAAATTTCCGACATTTTCCACCAAGATTAAGTCGAATTCCGTTAAAGGGGCTACCTCTTGCTCCAGTTGCCGGATCCCCCCCTGCACCATACGGGCATCCAAGTGGCAAGCCCGCCCCGTGTTGATGCCAATCACCGGGATCCCATGTTTGCGTAATCGGTCGGCATCCAATTGGGTGGTCATATCCCCTTCGATGATCGCCACCCGATGAGATTGCACCAGGGATCCCAAGGTGGCCTCCAGCAACGCCGTTTTGCCCGCCCCCGGACTGCTCATCAGGTTGAAGCAAATCACTCCCGCTCGATCGAAATCCGCTTGATTATGGTTGGCCTGATGTTGATTGGCGTGCAAAAGATTGACGCCCATATCGATCACTTGATGCATGGATCCTCGCACTCCAATGATTGGATTCTCAGCTCTCGACCCGACACAATCTCAGTCAAAGGATCCCGACAGGTGGGACAGGCATACTGTTCTCCCATCTGAGGGTGATAATCCTGCTGACACCGCAAACAATGGGCCACAAAAGGGACAGACTCGATCACCAGTTGTGCCCCTTGCAAAAACGTTCCCTGACTCTGGGCGGTGAAGGCAAATTCCAAGCTGAGGGGCTCAACACAGGTGAACTCCCCCACCTGAAGATGGACTTTGCTGATCACGGGGAATCCCGGTTGGGAGCGCCACCAGTCCTCCAAGGTAATCATCAGCGCTTTGGTCATATCAACTTCGTGCATCAGCGCCCCCGCCAGTCTGCAATCAATTCTGGCTGGGCAAAATCATGGACAAAATCGGGCTTCTGGCCGCGCCGAGGCAACTGTCCCGACCGCACCATGTGGGCCAATGTGTCACAAATCACTCGGGTGGCCATCAGGGAGGTGATGTCGCTGATGTCATAAGGGGGCGACACCTCCACAATTTCCAGACCGCAGACCTTCACATTCGGGATGATCC
>JBHJNR010000023.1:0-2850 GCA_050330615.1 Cyanophyceae cyanobacterium | reverse complement strand
GTATTGAATACACCCGTTTCAAACACACGAATGGCATGGAAGCCTCTCTTGGGACAGGCATATCCTATCCTTCCGCCTTGGCCGAAGCCGCCCAGGGATCCAAGACTCTTAACGTTTTGCCTCAGCCCCTATCCAGACATACCCATCTATCGGCTCTATATCAACGCTGCCTTAGTCCCTGGATTTGGGTAGGCAATTCCTATGTAGGCTAATCCCTGTGTAGGTGTCCCGCTTAGCTCAATCTCTTGAACCTTGGGGGTATTGTGACAAAAAAAGAACAAAACTTGATGTTGATAAGAAGAGATCCTTAAAGCCTGTCTGGATCCCCAGTGGCCCCCTATAGGATGAACCCAATGGGATCCCAGTCTGGGACACTACTTTGCACTTTCAATGGACTCATCTCCAACAGCGTCTATGAACCCAACTTTTTCATCCCAACCCGCACAGCAAGAGGATGTCAGACTGGAGTCGGATCCCGTTCTTCGTCATCGCATGGGGATCCTGGCCTTGACCTTGGCGGGCTTGACGGTCTTTTTAATGGCGTTGGGCAGTGCCACTCGAGTTTGGAATGCGGGACTGTCTTGCCCCGATTGGCCTCTCTGCTATGGATCCTTGCTGCCTCATGAGCAGATGAACTGGTATGTATTCCTAGAATGGTTTCATCGTTGGGTGGCCACTGGGGTCGGCGTGCTAGTGCTGGTGCAGATGGCCCTGGCCTGGAATGGGCGGCAACATTTGCCCAATTGGGCTCCCTGGGGGGCAACTCTGGCGGTGGGCTTGGTGATCTTCCAAGGGATCCTGGGGGGGTTGACGGTGACCGAGCTGTTGCGCTTCGACATCGTGACCGCACATCTGGGTACGGGCCTATTCTTTTTTTCCACCCTGTTGGTGCTGGGGCTATCTCTGCTGTTTGGCGACATTGGAGCCTCCAGTGAAGTTGTCTTGCCAGTGCTGTGGAAACCACTGCCCTGGTTAGGGGTGGGGGCTGTTGGCTTGGTCTACGGCCAAAGCTTGTTGGGGGCCTTGGTCGCCACTCAGTGGGCCTTGCATCAGTGCTTGGCCAGCGATGATCGCTCCTGCTGGGTGATGAACAGTCATATCATCGGCGTTGCTCCCGCCACCATTGGCACCTTGATGGTAGTGGGTGCCACCTTGGTGTTCAAAAAGTCTCTGCCCAAACTGCTCAAAGCCTGTGGACACTTGGCCGCCACCTGTCTGATTGGCCAAATCGCCCTGGGGGTGACCACCTACAAGATGCATCTGCAACTGGAAGCCCTGACAGTCGCCCATCAAGCGGTTGGGGCATTGTTACTGGGATCCCTGGTGGCCTTCACCGCCCTCTCCTTTTGCTATGCCAACCCCCTCAACCCAGGCCCTGAAATGGCGGGTGATGCCCCAGAACCACAAAGGGCTTGAGGCTTCAGCCCACCATCTAAATCCTGACTGAGAAATCCTGACTGAGACAGTCTTTACCGAACCCTCATGCAAAACACACTTCCAGCTCGAATTCATCCCAACGCTCTCGCGGTGGTACAAAGCTATAGCCAACTGACCAAACCCAAGATCATCTTTTTACTGTTGATCACAACGGCGGGAGCGATGTGGATCGCCTCGCATGGACAGGTGGATCCCTGGCTGTTTTGGGCGACGATGGCCGGAGGAGCGATGTCGGCGGCATCGGCCAACACAATCAACATGATCTATGACCGGGATATCGACGATGTGATGGAGCGGACTCGCCATCGTCCCTTGCCCTCCGGTCGCATTCAGGTGCGAGATGCGCTGATCTTTGCGGCGGTGCTGGCGGTTGCGGCTTTTGCCTTACTGGCCACGGTGGCCAATCTACTCAGTGCTTGTCTGGCCATGTCGGGCATTGCGGTCTATGTGGGAGTCTATACCCATTGGCTCAAGCGGCACAGCACCCAAAATATCGTCATCGGCGGAGCTGCTGGAGCGATTCCCCCGTTGGTGGGCTGGGCGGCGGTCACCAATCAGTTAGATTGGGCTGCTTGGGTGATGTTCGCCATCATTTTTATGTGGACACCGCCTCACTTTTGGGCCTTAGCGATCCTGAAACGGGAGGACTACAAAAAAGCTGGAGTCCCGATGTTGCCGGTGGTACATGGTGAGCGCTATACCGCCTGGAGCATCTTGGTTTACGCTCTGTTGATGATGCCCGTGACGGTGCTGCTGGTCTATCCCCTCCATGTGATGGGATCCGTCTATCTGGTGGCGGCGCTGATCTTGGGGCTGGGGCTGATCTGGCGGACGGTGCGGCTGATCCAGGATCCCTATGATCGCGATCGGGCGGCATCTTTGTTTTTGTATGCCAATGTCTATCTGCTGCTGCTCTGTTTGGGCATGGGGTTGGATAGTCTACCGGTTACCCAAGATTGGGTGGCCTCAACAGGATCGTGGTTAGCCACCTTAACAGAGGTCAAGCCTGCTCTCTCCATGTCCTGATCTGGGAGGAGATGGTAATGCAGGTGACTGCTACCCTAAAGCCAATCGATCGCAAGGCTTGGCGGGCTTGGCTCCAGCAGAACCATACCTTTGAGCCTTGGAAAAGGGATACAACCCCCGTCCTTCTAGGACGGCTTTTCTTCTTGTAGCCTATCAATCCAGTCCTCTATCATCTGCGTCATGGTTTTCCGCTTGGACGCTGCAACACGGCTCAGTTTTCCAGCCTATCAGAGTCAACCCGAATACTTAATCTGTCTCTAGTTATGGGTAGTATTTGGCTATCCAGTAATGCTAGAATACTAGCATGAAAGCACGTTTCAACTATCGACTCTACCCTCATCCTGGTCAGGCTCACAGCTTGGCTCGGGCTTTTGGTTGTGCCCGTGT
>JBHJNR010000022.1:0-5034 GCA_050330615.1 Cyanophyceae cyanobacterium | reverse complement strand
CCAGATAGCCCAGGCTTGGCAGACGGATTTTCCTGACCAGATGCAAGTAGTTTGGCCTCGCATTGAGACAGAACTCCAATCGAAGACATGGGGGATCCCATTACGAATCTGGTTAGGGGATCCCAAGGTTGCAACAGACAAAGAACCCAAAGCCAGAAGCCCTGCCCCTTACAAACCTCATCTCAGAACCGGGGATCTCTGTCGCTATGTCGGCCCTCCCGGAGCGATGAACGTCACCTGTTGGGGAAAACCTCTCAAAGTCATCTCCATCTCTGACGACACCGCCACCGTCCAAGCCGACAAGTGGATCCATCCCTACGACATTCCTATCCATCAGCTCAGAAAAAGGACATAACCATGAGTCCCTACGCCATCAAACACGTTGCCACCTATCAACAAGCCATCCAAAGAGGCGGTGGAAATATCCGTGTTGCCTATCGCCTCTTGGCAGGACTGCGGAAAATCTGCCTCACCACGGGATCCCAAGACTCCGACTGTCTGGAAGCATACGGCCTCCTGCTCAATGCCATGAACCAGCGCGGTTGGCTCTAAGAAAATCCTTTATCTGAGGTGATTTGCGTGAACCCGTCCACTCCCCCCACTCCCAAGCCCCACCGAAATAAAATTGTCTGGACAGAAGACGAAGTTCGACTCCTCGTTGCACAAGAAGTAGAAAATCGTCTTGGTCAAGTATTAGGATCCATGGCTGGACAGCTAGGGGCAAAACCTGTTGCGACCCATAGCCGTGAATGGTTCCCCACAAGAGAAGCATACGTCCATCTAGATCTTCCCAATGCCCGTCGGCTCCTTCGGCAGCGCCCTTTCATGAGGGAGGGCTATCACTGGAGGCCCTCCACCAGAAACCCCAACGCCATTCGTCCTGACTTCGATTGGCACATCAGTCACTGTCAAGAATTCTTGTCTGGGCAAAAGAAACGCTAAGTTTAGAACGATAGGTTTCCCGATGCAGAGAAGAACTGATGTACCGGCTATAAGTTGACATCAACACTTCAGGGCTATGCCGACACCATTGAGCAACTACTGGAATAGGATAGCCGTAGACCACCACAGCCCTGACCACATAGCAATAGCGAAACGTACGAGTGGGATAAGGGATTGATAAGCGTTGAAAAGCCTTAGTGACTCGTTGTGTGATGTCCATATAGTCTCGACCAGAGATATCAGGCATCAACATCTCTGGATGCAGACCCCACAGTTTGGGCCAGTCAGGGTTAAGAGGGTAGACTAGCCGGGTTCCTGTTTTACCTTCAGTAACTTTGAGAACCTGGTCTGGGTCATTCTCAAGCAGCACACTAAAATGTGCCTCATGTGCTCGTAATCCATAGGCCGCGATCAGAGCCAGATAGTTTGCCCATCGTCCTGAGCGGGGATAGACCGATGCAATCAAATTAGCTATCTGTTCATCAGTTGGTAACTCCAATGGAGCTGTCTTAGATCGACTATAGCCACCGGAATACTCTCCCAGATCAATGGAGATTGAGGCAAAGTTCGCCAAAGCCTGTAGTCGCTGGCAAGTAATCAGGCGATTTCGGGTATCAGGTGGAGTCTTCAGTACCACTTTAAGGATACTTTCAGAAGTCAAAGGCTTATCTAGACGTAGCCTATTAAAGATGGCTCTCCAGTGTCGATCCCATGTCCTTTGGGTCAAAGTATGCGTCGAACGATAGTACTCCTCAAAATCTTCTATAACCTCCTCAGTAGACTTGATTCGATCTTTCTGAGGCTGATCAAGCCACTCACCCCAGGAAAAGCGGTCTTGCAAGAGTTGACTACTAAGCTCTAGGGCCTTAGCTTCTGCCCACTTGATACCTTCAACCGACACTGGCCCGACAGGAATCCTCTGTCGAGTAGGGAGGCCAGAGCCATCTTTTGAGGGCAGAGTAGCTCGGATGTACAGTGCTTTGCCAACTTGTGACAAGCTGACACGGTGATCCTTTAGCCGCTCATTAACTGCTTTGATTGTGTATGCCTTGCCTGCCATCTTGCCCGAATCTTGCCCGTTTTCAATGACATTATCGGTCATAAAACGGTTAACGTGGCAGATGCACTGGGACAACTAGAATCCGGGATCCCTTGTGTTGTCTGGATTGTGGGGATTTTAGGAAACGGGACTGGCGCGATTCGAACGCGCGACCTAGCGCTTAGGAGGCGCTTGCTCTATCCATCTGAGCCACAGCCCCACGGGGTATATCTAGCCTATATCAAGGGGTTTAGCGTTCCAACTGTCTTGTCTTATCTGTCCAATAAACCCAATTTTGACCGATGATGTCATTCAAAACGGGCAAGAATCGGGCAAGATGGCAGGCAAGGCATACATAGTAGAAGCAGTTATTGAACGGCTGAAGGGACACCGCGTCAGTCTATCTCAAATTGGGGAAGCTTTGTATCTAGGTGCAACCTTGGAGGGTTGCTCTTGGGGAAGAGATGATCTGGCCGTCTGACTCAGGTATTGGCTAAAATTACCCATTAATTAGCCAAAAGTTCGGGATCCTACCCTGAGGGTGGCGAGGATCCCGATCCTAAGACCCAAAGTTGCCAATGCTACGATTCTCTTACATAAACCATGGGAACTGCACACACTGACTTACTCCCGTTGTCTCTGGTCGGATAATTCGCTCTGAGTTTTAGACACTTTTAGACACTGAAAACTCCAGTCATTGATAATCGGAAATCTTCAGGTGGCAAACCCAAGGTGATCTTAGGAGAAGGATAATGGCAAACCCCCTCGAATTTTTGCCCGGTTTTGAAGGTATGAAAACCGTTAGTAAGGACAATTCCCTGTGGGAGTACATCCAGTCGCAGGATCCATCGATGTTTCAGGCGATGGCAGATGAATCATCTCCGGAAGTGTTAGATATCCTGGGACACAATATCCGTAATTTGTTGGGCGGATTGCCCCCAGAGCAGTTTGGGGTGCAGGTGATGACCAGCCGTGAGGGTTTGGCCAAGATGCTTTCCAGCGCCATGATGGGGGGCTATCTGCTCCGTTCTATTGAGCAACGGCTTGACTTAGAGAAACGGCTGTCCTTCTCGTTGGCTTCGACCACCCTCTCGTCTCAGGCAGAAGAGCCAGAGCAGCCACGAGTGACCGCTGCAGAATCTTCCTTGGCCGCTCATCCCGATGAGTTCCCCAACGACTAGGCCTGACATTTCTAGGGACTGAGTCGTCCCACTAGGGGTTCATAGTCATGCTAGTCTTGGCTCTGAATCTCAAGACTTAGGGATCCCGTGAGATGATTGCGGGATCCCACTCATTTAGGAGCAGTGGACAGTGGACGCGCGGTACAACCCCCAAGCCATCGAATCCAAATGGCAGCAGACATGGCAGACACAGGGGCTGGATCGGACACCGGAACTGACGGGATCCCCTGATCAGAAGAAATTTTACGCGCTGTCGATGTTTCCCTATCCCAGCGGCAAGCTGCACATGGGGCATGTCCGCAATTACTCCATCACGGATGTGATCGCCCGCCACAAGCGGATGCAGGGCTATGCGGTGTTGCACCCGATGGGCTGGGATGCCTTTGGGTTGCCCGCCGAGAATGCCGCCATCGACCGAGGGATCCCGCCCGCCAAGTGGACTTATCAAAATATCGCCCAGATGCGAGGACAGTTACAACAGTTGGGCCTTTCCTACGACTGGGATCGGGAGGTGGCCAGCTGTTCCCCCGACTATTACAAGTGGACGCAGTGGATCTTTTTGCAGTTCTTAGCTGCGGGGTTGGCCTACCAGCGGGAAGCTGCCGTCAACTGGGATCCCATTGATCAGACGGTGCTGGCCAATGAGCAGGTTGATGCCGATGGCCGGTCTTGGCGCTCCGGGGCTTTGGTGGAAAAGCGCCTGCTGAAGCAATGGTTTTTTAAGATTACCGACTATGCCGACCAACTCTTGGCGGATCTCGACCAGTTGCAGGGGTGGCCCGAGCGGGTGCGGGTGATGCAGGAGAACTGGATCGGCCAATCCACCGGAGCCAAGGTCATCTTCAAGACCGAGGCTGGCGATGAGCTGCCAGTCTTTACCACTCGGCCCGATACCCTGTGGGGGGCAACCTTCATGGTGTTGTCACCCGAGCATCCTTTGGTGACGACCCTGACCACAGCGCCCCAAGCGGCAGCAGTAACCGCCTACCAACAACAGGCGGCTAGCCAAAGTGAGATCGACCGCACTGCTGAAGATCGCGAGAAGACGGGGGTATGGACGGGATCCTATGCCATCAATCCTGTCAATCAAGAACGGATCCCGATCTGGATCGCGGACTATGTGCTGATGGGCTATGGCACGGGGGCGATCATGGCGGTGCCGGCCCACGACCAACGAGACTTTGATTTTGCCCGCACCTTTGGCATTCCGATTCAGGTGGTGGTGCAACCCAGCCAGGGATCCATTACCTCTGCTGAGCAGTTGGAGAGTGCTTGGGCGGGGGGTGGAGTGATGGTTAACTCTGGCCCTTTGGATGGGATCCCTGCGGGGAAGGGGGAAGGGGAGAGTGTCGAGCACGCCATTGCTTGGCTGGAAGCCCAAAAGCTAGGGGAAGGTCAGATCAACTATCGCCTGCGGGATTGGCTGATCTCGCGGCAACGCTACTGGGGATCCCCAATTCCGGTGATTCATTGCCCAGACTGTGGCATTGTGCCCGTACCGGATGCGGACTTACCGGTGGTGTTGCCGACAGAAGTGGAGCTGAGTGGTCGGGGGGGATCGCCGCTGTCTCAGATGGAAGAGTGGGTGAACGTGAAATGCCCCAGCTGTGGTGTTGATGCCCGCCGGGAAACCGATACGATGGACACTTTTATCTGTTCCTCTTGGTATTTTTTGCGGTTTAGTGATGCCCGCAATGCCGATGCCATTTTTGCCAAAGATCAGGTGAATGGCTGGCTACCTGTCGATCAATATGTAGGGGGCATTGAGCACGCCATTTTGCATTTGCTTTACTCTCGTTTCTTTACCAAAGTCCTACGGGATAGGGGCTTGCTTGATGTGGGTGAGCCGTTTTCTCGTCTGTTGACGCAGGG
>JBHJNR010000021.1:0-6177 GCA_050330615.1 Cyanophyceae cyanobacterium | reverse complement strand
ACCAGAAAGGTGCCAATCGCAATCACTAGCCCTGCTGCCGTCGAATTAAGAGCTTCAGAAATTCCAGACAGGGCTAGCTCTGTATCAATTCCTTGTCCAATGGTGCGAGCCGCTTGGAGAGTCGTGATCAAGCCTGTGACAGTACCCAGAAGCCCTAAGAAAGGGGATAGGGTGACAATCGTGTCGAAGGCAGTGCCATACCGTTTTAACAGAGGGATCTCAGAAGCGGTGGCTGTCTCTAAGGCCAAACGAAAATCTTCAGGGTTAGCCTGCTCCAGTTCTAGACCCGCCAAAAAGATTCGGGCAATGGGTAGGTCGGCATTTTGCTCTAGCTTAAACAGTGCTGCCCGAGGGCTGCGGCTGTACAGCATCAGGCATTCCCGCACAATTCTTTCTTGCCGCTGCGTGATCTTCCACCAAAACAAGCTGCGCTCCAACATGAGGGCCACTGCGATGATCGAAGCGACCAGCAATGGCCACGCTACAAAACCAACGGATCTAAACCACGCGATCACATCCATTACTGCCTCCAGTCATCCTGTCTTGGCCTCGTCATCTCGGCTCCAGTCATCCCGCCTCAGGTACGATAACACTTGTTATGCGACATACTTTGCTGGGTTGACCAAATTGGTTTAGCAAAAGAATTAGGTTGCTTTTTGATCCGCTACCGGACTCAGCTCAGCCCCTCAACTCTTGACCCTGGCTTACCCTGTACCCAAGGTGGGGGTGGTTTGGATCTAGAGGCCCAAAACCTGTTGCCCCACTGTGTGCAACTTTTGTATGCAACTTTATGTATGCAACTTTTGTATGTAACTTTTGTCTGCAACGTGGGCACACCCAAGAGCATCCCCCCTTGATAGCACTCTTTTTAACTTGATAAAACAGGTGGGATCCCAGAGAAAAGTGCCAATGTTGGCACCTCAAGTGGTCCTCCGGATCCCACCCCTTGATACTGGTGCTTCTACTCAAGAATTAAGAGGTCTAACTAATACACCTTTTGCCCTGCTTGCCAGCTGCCCCAGGGATCCTGAGAGATAGGGGCTTAATATTTCTTGAGAGACCCATCATAGATAGATTTCTCACTGATCTTTGCCGGATCGATGAGGATCTGGGCCAAAACTGCTCAGAGAGAACTCGTCATTAGGATTTGCAGTTGGCATACTAGGGCAATATCTGACTTCGTTAGAGGCCGCTGTTATGAAAATAGGTCGCTGGTTCGGGCTTGTGCTAGCCTGTCTGGCTGTTTTAGGAATCACGGGCTACATGACCCTGTGCGGGCAGACCGCCGCCCCCTATGACAGCATCATCGTCAACTTTGTCAACACGGTAACCCCCACGCAGGTGGCCGCTATCGAGCGAGAGTTTGGCATTGATCTTCAGCTCAATAGCCATAGTTTCTTTGCCCGAACCGAGAAAATCTATCAATTTCACTATGCTCCTGAGGATTCAGGCCAAGCTCGTCGTCTCAAGCGGGCTCTGACCCAGGATCCCTTAATCGAGTATGCGGAACCGAACTATCAGGTTTCGACCATGCTGACCCCCAATGATGAGATGTATGGTCAGCAGTGGAACCTAGAAGCCATCAATATGCCAGCGGCCTGGGATGTGACGGCGGGAGAAGGGGTGACTGTGGCGGTGATCGACACCGGTGTGACTCGCGTCTCTGACTTGGCCGAAACCGCTTTTGTTCCAGGATTTGACTTTGTCGATGATGACGAGGACGCCACCGATCTGCATGGACATGGCACCCATGTGGCGGGCACCATCGCTCAGTCTACGAATAACGGCATCGGGGTCGCTGGGGTGGCCTTCAAGGCCAAGATTATGCCGATTCGAGTTTTGGATGCCAATGGCTTTGGCAATGTGGCAGATATCGCCGAAGGGATCCGCTTTGCGGCTGATCATGGCGCTACCGTGATCAACATGAGCTTGGGCGGTCGCTCTGCTGCGGCCACCATGCAAGACGCGGTCACCTATGCCCATGACAAAGGTGTCACCATTGTTGCAGCAGCTGGGAATGACGGCAGTAGTGGCTCCAGCTATCCTGCTCGCTACGAGCATGTGATTGGGGTGTCTGCCGTGGGACCAAGTGGAGACAAAGCTCCCTATTCCAACTTTGGGATTGGGGTGGATATTGCCGCACCAGGTGGGGCCAAGACCCAAGAACATCCCGAGTGGGGAATTCTGCAACAGACCCTCAACCGTCGTAATCCTCGAGAATCGACCTTTGAGTATTATCAGGGCACCAGTATGGCCTCTCCCCATGTGGCTGGGGTGGCAGCGTTAATCCAGTCTCAAGGGGTAACCGCCCCTGATGAGGTGGAGAAGATCCTGAAGCTCTCAGCCCAGGCTGTGCCCAACGACAAGCAAAACTACTTTGGCTCTGGACGCCTGGATGCCCAAGCAGCTGTGGTGCGCAGTGCCACCACCGATCAGGCGGAAAACCCCTTGATGCTATGGCTGAAGGATTTCGTCAACTATCTGGTTACCAACGGCTACCTCAATCCTCGTTTCTGGTTTGATGGCGGTGCCTTTGCTCTGGTGCCCAAGCTGATCATGGTTTTGGGTGGCTACCTCATCACCCTATTGATCCGCTGGTGGATGGCCCCCAAAGGCTTCCGCCTGACGATGCCCCTCTGGGCGGGCATGATCTTGGGCAGCTCTGGCCTGTTTGTGCTGCAAGGACTGGCGGTTGTGGGCTTGCCCCGCTGGCCACTGCAAATGGCGGGATCCTCGCTACCTGAGTTGGGTACTGCCTTGTCACAGTCGGCGAATCTCAACCCGATCTTTGCCAGCGTGTTGATCCCCACGGCAGCGGTGATTTTCCTGCTGGGTCATCGCTCTCTGCGCTGGGGGGCCATTGGCCTGTGTGCCGGGGTGGCCTCGCACCTATTGCTGAGCGGATCCGTGTTTTATGAGGGGGTTCTATGGTTTGGTTCTGGGGATGTCTGGGGGCGTTGCTTCTTACTGCTCAATGGACTGCTTTGCCTCTGGCTGGCCTCTTTGGCTCTGAAGGCTTCGACCTCTTCCGAGTCCAGCAGCCTCAACCTACGGTAATCAGCGAAGACCCCATTTTGGAGGATCCGGTTATGTCATCTACATCCGTCTCGCAGGCTTTTTCGGGCACTATTGAGTTCCTCGATCTGGAGGGGGGCGTCTGGGTGCTCACCACTCCCGCAGGGGACCACTATGCCCTTTTTCGGGCTCCCCAAGATCTGCTAGCGGAGGGATTGGAGGTCACCATTCAGGGATCCCTTAAGTCCGATATGATGACGGCGGCACAGGTGGGAGAGGTGCTGGAGGTTAAGTCCTTCACCACCCAGACCCCCTGATCGGGATTGAAACTGAGATAGCCAATTGAATTGAACAGGGAACGGGGTTGAGGATCACTTAGCCCCGTTCTCGTTCGTAGGAATAGATATCATCGTCTTGCCTAAACAGGGCTGCTGATCGTTCTGCCAAATAGGTGACATCTTCGGGATCCAATGACCACGTTAGGGCTTCAGCATTGCTTTTGATCTGGAGCCGATCCAGGGTCAGTCCTGACACCACAGCGCTAACTCCAGGCTGGTGTCGCACCCAGTTGAGGGCAATTTGGGAGATGGGTTTACCCGTCTTATCGGCCATCTGAGCCAGCGTGTTTAAGAGTTGCTGCAAGGCTCCCCAGCCCCCATGCGCCTCAATCATCGAACTGTAATAGAAACCTCGGGCATGGGATCCCTCGCGAGCTGGGGTGCTACAACCCTGAAAAGTGTCAGAAAGATAGCCTCCCGCCAGGGGGCCGTACGCTAGAAGCTGAATCTGATGCTGTTGGCAGAATGCTTGCATGGACGGCTCCACCCGGCGATCCACTAAGCTGTACTGCACTTGATGACTCCAGATCGGAGCCTGCTGGATTGCTCGTTGCAACATGGGGGTATTGAAGTTGGTGACCCCCAGCCGATTGATCTTGCCCTGATCTTGGAGCTGCTTGAGGACATTGAAAGCTTCAGCACAGTCTAGGCTGGGATTCTGCCAATGAACGTGAACACAGTCCAATTGGTCTCGATTGAGATTGCGAAGGGAATTCTCGATCTTGTGGCGAATGTTGCTGACAGAAGGGATCCCGTCAAAAAAGACTGCCTTGGTCAGAATCACACAGTCAGGCCGTCCTTTGAGCAGTCGTCCCAGCATTGCTTCACTGCGACCATAGATGTCAGCCGTATCAAAACTGTGGATGCCAAGTGCGAGGTAGGTATCGATGGCTCGCTCCACTTCCAGCTCAGAAAGTGAGTGCCAAAGGCGATCATCCAGTTGCCAGCACCCCACCACAAGCTTACCCAGATGCAAATCAGATCCCATCGGGAGCCTCCGTTGTAAGGCATGATGCTGTCTTTTTCAGGGAATCCCACACCATGAAGTCGCTGTGCGGAACATTGGGATGGGTTTATATCAGGATCCCTGGTTTATCATCTTCAGCCCATCTCCCCTCTTCAGGCTATCCCTAGCTCAACATTTCTGAGCATTTTCAGCCTAGTCAATAGTGGGATCAGACAGATCGGGGATCCCTAACTCGCTTATTACCGCTCGGCCACATCATCAGGAGACTCGTAATAGAGGCTATCCAATCGGTTTCGGGCTTCATCTAAAGAGGTTTCTCGAATCACCAATAGCGGTTCATCGGTCAGGTTGCCATATTCATCCACAAGCTCAGGGTGAGGCACCGGGCGACGACGACGGGCAGGTCGTTGTTGCTCTCTGCCCAGGGTGATCAGGTTGCCCAACAAGTTACGCAGCGTCAAGAAGGAGATGAGGGCGAAGGCAACAAGGTAAAGGAATTGTAACATTTATGCCTCAGGGGAGGGGGTACGCAGGCGAAATCGGCGGCCAAGCTCGGCACACTCCATCAAGAGCCGATGCCATTTTGCCATTAGGCCCGGATCGATGCCAACTTCGCTATCAGAAAGCTTATAAAGAGATTCAGCCGCCATCAATTCAGCTTGGGACTCCTGGATCCGACCCATCAGAGCAGCCTGCTCTTGACTAGGGATCAGATCGTCCAGGCTCTCTTTTTCCAATAAACGCTGCGAACGCTCAAACCAGTAATGATAGTCCTCCAACAAGGGTTCGAGGATCTGCCGCATTAGTTCGATCTCACTCATTGGGCATTAACCTCACGATGCGAAAATAATTTCAGCCCATCAACGCCTGATCTCCTGGATCCAACGCCGACGTATCGGCATGGAAGGCAGGCTGAGAACAGTGCCTGTTTCTACAGTCTAAGGTATTTCTAAGTTTTGTTACAGAAAACTCAGGATTCCCGAGTTCTAAACAGGTTACCCATAATGGTGCTGACCACCGCCAAGACCACCGCACCAAGCAGCGACCAGAAGAAATTGTCAACTTGGATGGCACTGCCAGCAAAATAAGCAGCCATTGAAAAGCAGATGGCGTTGACCACAAAGAGGAACAAGCCCAAGCTCAAAATGGTGATCGGTAGGGTGATCAGGGTTAAAAAAGGACGAACCAGAGAATTAAAGAACCCAATTACAGCTGCTGCGATCAAGGCTCCCCCCAAACCAGTGACCGTGATCCCTGGCAACAACCATGCTGTGATCATGACGCTGAGTGCCGCTACTAACCAAGACGCTAGAATTCTGCCCATATAACCTCGCTCATACATTGCTCATACATTGCTCATACATTGACTTTGACTTCATTTTAGCAAGGGGCAGATCAGGGAAAGTAGTGGTTCTTAGGCCCCCATGCCGGAATACTGCTTGAGTCCTTGTCGCCAGAGCCAACGGTTGAGCAGCCAGGATCCTGATAGCCATAGGAATCCCATCCCAAAACCTTGCCCCCAATTGACTGGGATCCCCATCCAGATGGCGGCTGGGAAATAGATTAGATACGGAAAGGGTGTCCAGACTAGAAAAGCTTGGATCCCTTCGGGCATGACCGTTAGGGGAGCCGCCACCCCCGACAAAAATAGATAGACCAAGAACCAAGCCTGTTCCAACGCTGCGGCTCGCTCACTCCAAAACGCCATCATGGCAAAGGTGTATTGAATGGCAAACCGGAGGGCGAAAGCTAAGATCACGGCCCCACTACCTGCCACCACTTGTGCCACAGTCGGGATCCAAAAAGCCTGGGGATATAGAGCAAAAAACACTACCATGAGACCGATCACAAAGGGCA
>JBHJNR010000020.1:0-7903 GCA_050330615.1 Cyanophyceae cyanobacterium | reverse complement strand
GGTGCCAATCAGTCGTAGCTCTCCAATTCCAAACCCATCGGTAAACTTGATGCGTTTAGGATCCAAAAGATTCCACCCAGAGGTTTTGTACTCAACTGAGCGGGAGTATTTTTTGAACTTAGGGAAGCCAACGGGGCTGACACCTTGTTTGCAGTTGGCATAGAACCTGGAAATACTCGACCATGACTGCTCTGAACTGGACTGACGGGCTTGAGAGTTCAGTTTACCTGCCCACTCAAACTCACGGGCCAGTATTTTGCAGTGCTTGTTCAGGTCATACTTACCCATGCCCTTGTTATCCATCCAGAAGCGCAAACACTTGTTCCGCACAAACTGAGCGGTGCGAATGGCTTCATTGATGGCAGTGGCTTGGGCAGGTTTAACCCTGGCTTTGTATTCAAGGACTATCATGGTTTTATGCTAACACAGTCAGCGCAAATTGTTTGCATGTGGGGCATTGAACCCCAAACGCTCACCGCTTACAGCTTGTTCATTTATTAGTTGTAACGGCTTTCGCGCCCAGTCTTCTTGATAGAGGGCTAAAGGAGAAAAGACGTGTTAGGTATTACCTGAACAGGCTGTATCCATCCCAAATCCGCTTCGCTGTAGACCGCAGGTCGTTCCTGATTGGGGTCTTTCAGCGGGCCGATAATAAAAGTGGGGAAGGAAAGCGCGGCTTAATGGCTGGTTTCGAGGGTGTGGAGCAAGGAAACCATGACCAAAAAACAACTGTTGAGGGTCACCCCCGCCAGGAAAGCCCCGAAATGCCCTCCTTCCTCCGGCAATTCATGCTTGAGCACCTGAAAGATCAACACCCCAGCCACAAAAGCGATGGTGGCTGCTAACATCTCCGGTGGCAGCACTGACCACTGTCCCAAACCCCATCCCAGCATTAGGGATCCCGATAATAACCATCGGCCTTGCTGCTGAAACACATCGGGATGATGCTCAAATAGCTCGTGGGTGGTGATGCTGAGGTGGATCCCTAGGGCGACAGTCAGCAGAAGGCAACTCAACCAGGCTGTGAACGTATGTTGCAGCAGATAGCCGACTAGACTGCTATGCAACGTAAAGAACCCCAGATGAACCCCAAAGATAGAAGGGTGCATAGGCAAATGGGGATGTTCGGCCTGGGCTAGCCACTCTAGGCTGTAGACCACCACGATCCCCACCAACATGAGCAGATGAATATGCTCCAATAGATAGCCTACCAGCGGCACCTCTAATGGCATCAAAGCTTGCTGAATCTTACTCAGCTCTGCCAAGAAGGTGGTGAACACATAGGCCAGCGAGATCCCACCCCCAAGGGAGATCCAGTATCGCGGAGGAATCTGTCCTTCTAGTGTTTGGAGGCGAGCGGTGAAGATAATAAAACAGGCCAAAATCAATGAGAAAAATAGGCTGACCATAGGAACAACGAATCTCAGCAGTGGCTTCTAGGATAGGCTTTTCAAGTGGGATCCTAACTTTGTCGTAGAACTTGACACAGCTAGTGCTCAACAGCATTAGTCTACCAAGCATTAACAGGGGGTTTAAGCCCCTTGACTGACCTGCTCGATAGTGGATAGATCTGCGCTAGGGAATATAAGAAAGAATTATCAATCACAAAAAAGGGATCCCTATCTCAACTAGAAAGGGATCCCAGATTTAAACTCATTCAAAGCTGAGCAAAGGTTGATTGCATGGGCAAATGTCTAGCGAATATCTTCACCTACACCCCGGCGGAGACGGGAGAAAGACCGGGCTTCCCGCAAGGCTTGGCCGGGATAAGATTCTGTTCCTTCTGCCATCATTGGGGTGTCAGAGACAATAGTAGCCACAAGCGTTGGGGCTGTTTCAACACCACGACTATTGAGGATAATATCTTCTCCCTGTCCTTGCCGGATCCGAGCATTAGTCCGAGCTTGTTGCAGTGCAGAACCCGGAGCAGCTGCAACAGGGAGGGTCGCGCCCACAGTGGTGGCGAGCAAGAGAGTGGCGACAAAAGCCGAAGTAAAACGAGGTAGATTCATGAGAAGTCTCCGAAAGAAAAGAATGTGGTTTTGAGAAAGCCAAGAGGGGAAAACATACTCACTATCGACAAATTTGATTGGAGTGTGTTTTTTCTGTTCTGTCTATAGGACGCTCGCCACTTTAAAAAGGATTGCTAGTTTTAGGAAATTCTTTCCCTTGGGTACTGTTGGTCAAAGAACGGAATGGATAGAAGAACGGGAACCTCTCTCCAGGATCTGGAGTCCCCCGCTCTTTTGGTTGCAATCAGCACATACAATTGTCCGATACCTGATCAAGATCACAAGGGCTTGCCTGATCAGGGGTCAGCCCACGCTCTAAAACGCTATCAGTCGGTTTCTGAGGATCCCATGCACCTTTCTCCCCAAGAAAAAGACAAGCTCTTGATATTTACGGCAGCTCTGGTGGCGGAGCGGCGCAAAGCTAGAGGACTGAAACTCAACCATCCTGAGGCCGTAGCTTTCCTATCGGCTGCGATTATGGAAGGGGCACGGGATGGCCGTAGTGTGGCGGACTTAATGAGCTATGGCCGCACCTTGTTGAGTCGGGAGGATGTCATGGACGGGATCCCGGAGATGATCCCCGAAGTGCAGGTGGAGGCCACCTTTCCGGATGGCACCAAGTTGGTGACGGTACACCAGCCGATTGCTTAACGGATGAAGCGGAAGTCCCCAATTAAGTAAGAACGGCCTGTGGTCTACACAGCAGCAATCGAGTTGTGGGGATGAAAGGCTACCCCGGCAAGTCAGGCCCAGTAAGTCAGGCCCAGTAAGTCAGGCCCAGCAAGCTCAGGTAATGATGCCGCTCACAAGCTGCTAACAATGGGATCCCGATAGCGTTAAGTTCTACTAGATGGCCCCAATGCCAACCCAGATCGCGGATATCCTGAAACCAAAAGGTTAAGCCTGAGGATTGGCACTTTGGATAGTTATGAATTTGATGTGGTCATCATTGGTGGCGGGCCTGCGGGGTGCTCCTGCGCCCTCTACACCGCCCGAGCTGACCTCAAAACCGTCATCTTGGACAAAAATCCCGCTGTGGGAGCCTTGGCCATCACTCACAAGATTGCCAACTATCCCGGCGTAGCCGGAGACACCAGTGGAGAAGACCTGTTGACGGTGATGCGAGAACAGGCGGTAGAATTTGGGGCCAGCTATCGGCGGGCGCAGGTCTACAGCATTGATGTCAGCGGTGCCACCAAGAAAGTCTATACCCCAGACGGCGTTTTTGAGGGACGGGCTTTGGTTTTGGCCACGGGAGCCATGGGCCGCACCTCCTCGATTACAGGCGAAAATGAGTATTTGGGCCGGGGAGTGAGCTACTGTGCCACCTGTGACGGAGCCTTTTACCGCAATCAAGAGGTGGCGGTGGTGGGGCTAAACCCTGAAGCTGTGGAAGAAGCCCACTTTTTGACCAAGTTTGCCTCCACCGTTCACTGGCTGACCAACAAAGAACCTCAGGCCGAGGATCCCCATATTCAGGAATTGCTGGAGCTGCCCAGTGTCAAACATTGGAATCGCACCCGTCTCCTTTCCATTCATGGCGATGATGCTGGGGTCAGCCATGTCTCGGTCAAAAAACGGGGAGAACCCGACCCGCTCGATCTGTCGGTAACTGGGGTTTTTGTCTACCAAAGTGGATCCAAGCCCATCACCGATTTTATTGGTGATCAGGTGGCGATCAACCCCGATGGGGGGGTAAGGGTGGACGAGTTGATGAACACCAGCGTCCCAGGGGTCTGGGCAATCGGCGATATCCGCAACACCCCTTTCAAACAGGCGGTGGTGGCGGCAGGTGATGGCTGTGTGGCCGCCATGTCCATCGATCGTTACCTCAACAGTCGCAAGGCCATCAAGCCCGATTGGGCTCATGTCTAGTTGACATTTTTAGGTGAACCCTTTGCTAGGAAATTAATTAGGTTAAGGTGCTGGGTTCAACTCTTAACCTCTAGATAGTATCGCGGAGCACCTCGATTCAGTCATAGTAGAAAAGCTAGAGGTTCCTGATCTGAGATCGGCCCAACTGGAGCTCTCCTCGCCAGAGGGGATGATGCCTTTGGGCTTTTCAATGTGAAGGCCATAGAACTTCAACTCTAGGATCCGTAACGGTTATGGCGAGTGGCCATGGCAAGTCGTTATGGGATCGCCACTAGGGTTGGATCCATGAGCCAAGGTGACGCCATGCGACAAGCCGAGTTAGCCCTTCAGATCAAACGCCTTCAGCAGGATGTCCTGCGGATGGGGGCGTTGACTGAGTCATCTGTGGTGTTGGCGCATCAGGCTTTATTTGAACAAAACCTGGCGGCAGTGGACTTGGTCTTTCGCCAGGACAAGCAGATCGACCGTTATTATCGCCAGATTGAGCAAGATTGCATTAGCACCATTGCCCTACGCTCTCCCGTGGCTCGTGATCTCCGGTTGATCAGCACCTTGATGCAGTTGATCCGCGATCTAGAGCGGATTGGGGATTATGCCAAAGATCTGGCGGAAGTGGCTCTGCGGATGGTGATGTATCCAACTCCACCAGAACTGAAACGGATCCAGGTGATGATGCAGCGGTGCCAGTTGATGTTGAGCCACTGTCTCGTGGCCCTCACCGAATTGGATGCCGATATGGGCTTGCGGATCAAAAGAGAAGATGATGCAGTGGATAATGATTATGCCAGTCTCTACGACACATTAGCTCAACGATCTGATCTGAGCGGCCCAGTAGAGCCTGTGTTGTTGATGTTGCTGATGATTCGCTACCTAGAACGCCTCGCCGATCACACCACCAATATTGGTCAGCGGGTAGCCTATGTTGTGACTGGGCAACGTCTTTAGGCTGAGGGTCACTGTCAGCGTTTAATCTTCAACGCTTGATTCAAGACCTTTGATCAAATCTGATCGAGATAGCTTGTGACTGAGCCGCTTGCGTCATGCTCAAGAACCCTCAAAAGATCACAAGACACATCAAAGATGGATCCCGGTTCCGCTGGGGATTGATGACTGTTGACCCATTCCCAGAGATAATTTACCCGGAGCCTTCTGTTGACCGTGTGTCAGCCCCACTTGTCCCCACTCTTTTTTCCTCACACCCCAATGGATTTTTCTGTCCCTCAGCTTTTCACCCATCTTTTTGCCGCTGCAACCGAGCCTCTACCCCTCGATCAATTGCGTACCGATCTGGATGTTGCCTCGTCCAACCAAGAGGCGGAATTGGATCTGGCGCTAGAAGCTCTACAAAAAATGGAGTTTATTGACATCAGAGAGGATCAGATCACCTGTCGCCAAAATCAAGAATTGGTGGTTGGACGACTGCGCTGTTCGAGCAAAGGCTTTTGCTTTGCGATTCGCGATGAGCCTGGGGTGGAGGATATCTACATCCACGGATCCAATCTGCATGGGGCCTGGAATGGGGATCAGGTATTAGCCAAGGTCACCAAAGATGGCAGTCGTCGCCGCAGCCCTGAGGGGGAGGTGGCTGCTGTGATCGAGCGGGCCAATCCCACCTTTGTGGGATCCCTGAAACAAACAGAGGCTGGGTTCAAGGTGTTGCCCCTTGATGACCGGCTGTTGTTTGAGCTGAAGCTGGACTCAGAGACTGAAACCCCGGATGCAGATACTGCAGACTCTGGCCCCTCTGGGATCCCTGCGCTGGAGGAGGGTCGCTTTGCCTATGTGGAGGTACTGCGCTATCCACTAGCGGATCAGCTCCCCATCGGTCGGATCCGCAAGATCTTGGGTAGTAATCCCGAAACGTCAATGGATATTGATCTGGTCTGTTGCCGCCATGATCTGCCTCAGAACTTTCCGCCAGCGGTGCTAGAGGCGACGGGATCCCTGACCAGCAAGATCAGCAAAAGCGAGATCAGTCGTCGCCAAGATTTTCGGGATTGGTTGACGGTGACCTTAGATCCCAAACCCCTCCAGGATAATCGCTATCCGACGGTGGCCCTGTCGCTGGGCATGACCGATGATGATGGCTGGCAATTGGGGGTTCACATCGCTGATGCGGCCTACTGGGTCCCAGAGCAAGGGGCCATTGAGCAAGAAGCTCTGGCCCGAGCCACCGCAGTCTTTTTAGATACCGCCACTTTGCCGATGCTGCCGCCAGAGGTGCAGGCGCTCGTGGGCCTGAGACCCCAAAAAGAGACCCTCACCCTGTCGGTGCTGCTGGAATTGACGGCTGATGGCAGTTTGATCTCCGCCGAGATTCATCCCGGCATCATCACCCCCCGTGCCCATCTCAGCTACGACACGGCGCAAGCCCTGCTAGCCCATCCCGCTGGCCCCATCAATACCGATGAATTGTCTGGGTTGAGTGGCCCCAATCTGCCGGATCTGGTCAGCTTGTTGCGCGGCCTAGACCAGGTGGCCGAGATCGTGGCCCGACAACGACGGGCCCAGGGAGGGCTAGATCTGCCCCTGCCGCCCCTTCATCCCACCCACTTGTTAGGGGAGAGCCGAGAAGGGATCCTGTTGATCAGTCCCAACCAATCGGCTCAACGGATGATGGCAGAGTTTACCGTCTTGACCCACCGAGCGGTGGCCACACATTTCCAACAATTGGATGTCCCGGCTCTTTATCGGGTGCAGGCTGCGCCAGCGGTGGAGGCGATGCAGAGTTTTCTGCGCTTGGCATCTAATCTAGAACTGATCTCAGATGCCAATAACTTGGAGGCCATCACCCCCGACTTGTGGCGGCAGTTTGTCCAGTTGATTCAGGCTCCCGAACGGGCGGACGCTCAGTTCGCGTTGATGGCCCAACTGGTAGCCTGCTTACCTGCTCCCACCGATCAGATGGAGCCAGAGTCCAGTCATTTTGGGCTAGGCTTGCCGATGCCCTACTGCCATATCACAGATCCTTTGCGCGATGCGACGGCCTTGCTCAATCAGCGGGCTTTGCACCTGATCTTTATCAAAGGCCGAGATCGTCGCTCCACTCGGGTCAAACAGGGGGTTGATCTGCACAGTAGTAGCTGTCATGGCCAGATCAACTGGAAAGTCTTGCCCCCCAAACATCAGGATGCCTGGGTCGAGTTGCTAGAGGCGGTGGAGGATCCCCTCAATCAGCAGTTGCAAACTGTCGATCAAGCGGAACGAGAACTGGCGGGCCTGAAAAAATCCCAGTTTATGCAGGAACATATTGGAGAAACCCTGTGGGGTCTGATCACGGGGGTACAGAACTACGGATTCTTCGTCTCAGTTGATCCGGTGCAGGCGGAAGGACTGGTTCACGTCAGCTCCCTCAAAACTGACTGGTACGAATACCGAGGCCGCCAGCAAGCCTTGGTGGGTCGCAAAAATCGTCGCCAATTCCGCCTTGGGGATCGGGTACAAGTCCGCATCAAGAGTGTGGATTACTATCGCCGCCAAATCGATCTAGAGGTGATCAGCGAAGGGAACCTAGTGCAGGAGGAGGACGGTGGCGATGAGGCGGGCGATGGCAACGGTTACAACGCCAGCAACTCAACGCAGGACGAGGACTAAAACCAGGGATCCCGATGAGCCTTGGAAAAGGGATACAACCCCCGTCCTTCTAGGACGGCTTTTCTTCTTGTAGCCTATCAATCCAGTCCTCTATCCTCTGCGTCATGGTTTTCCGCTTGGACGCTGCAACACGGCGCAGTTTTTCCAGCCTATCAGAGTCAACGCGAATACTTAATCTGTCTCTAGTCATGGGTAGTATTTGGCTATCCAGAAATGCTAGAATACTAGCATGAAAGCACGTTTGAACTATCGGCTCTACCCTCATCCTGGTCAGGCTCACAGCTTGTCTCGGGCGTTTGGTTGTGCCCGTGTGGTTTGGAACGATGCCCTGGCCTATTGCCAACAGACCAGAGAACAAGGAGGCAAAACTCCCAGCGGCTACGACCTCAAGAAGATTGTGGTCACGCAGGGCAAACAAGATC